>NZ_WOEI01000020.1 GCF_009733925.1 Streptobacillus canis
ATTCTTCACCTTTTTGTCAGTTTTTACTTCTTTGTTTTCTTATCTCAAAGTTATTGTCTTTACCTTAAATTGACTTCTTGTCTTTCTTGTTTGCTTTATTTATTCCTTTTCTTTCCATTGTCCTCGTTCCTTATCGAACTCAATTATATTACCATATCATTTTCACTTTGTCAATAAAAAAATTGCATATTTTCAAAAAAATTTTTTTGAAGATATGCAACCCTTGTTTTTACTACATTTTTTATTTAGCCAAACTTCTTAACACTTCCATTTTTCCTTCTAATCTAATTTTTACATTAGCTGGAACTAGTATAGTTTCTCCTTTTTTTATTTCTATACTTTCTCCATTACCTTCAATTTTCCCCTTACCTTCAAGTATAGAATAGATACTCATATTTTGATCTACATCATCAAAACTTTCTATTATTTTAATTCTGTCTATAGAATAATATGGAGTATTTGAAATATTTTTTCTTATCTCTCCTTCTTTAAAGTTTGTATTTATTACTTTAGGTTTTAATTCAAAATCAATCACATCTGCAGCATCTTCTAAATGCAATTCTCTTAATTTCCCGTTATCTAGTCTATCAAAATCATATATCCTATATGTAATATCTGAATTTTCTTGTATTTCAGCAAATATAACTGAACCTTCAAGACTTGCATGTACTGTTCCAGGTATCACATCTATAATATCTCCTGCTTCAACAGATATTTCCTCAAACATATCTGTAAAATCATTTCTTCTTGTTTTTTCTAAAAAACTTTCCTTATCATATCCTTTTTTCATACCCATAATTAATTTAGCATCATCACTTGCATACATAATATACCATGATTCATACTTACCTAATTCATTATGTTTTTTTAAAGCCACTTCATCACTTGGATGTACTTGTATAGACAATCTATCATTAACATCTAAATACTTTATTAATAAAGGAAATCTATCTGGATGATTTCTATATATTTCTTCTCCTACTAATATTCCTTTATATTCATCAAATAACTCCTGTAATGTTTTTCCTTGAAGCTTTCCATTGCTAACGACACTCATACCATTAGGATGTGATGAAACCTCCCAAGTTTCTCCATAATCTCTAGAATCTGGTAATACTATACCTAATTCTTTTTCTAAATTTCTTCCACCCCATACTTTAGGTATTAATACCTTTTTAAATTTTAATGGATACAATTTCATATTCTACCTCTTTCTAAATACTTATTCTATATTTTTAATATTACCAAATTTTCTAAAAATAGTCCATATTTTAGTATTCAATTTCTACTATATCAAATATTTTTATTTTTTCTTTAACTACTATTAGGTACATATTTTCAAAATCTATATTTGATACCTTTCCTATTAATTCTACATATCCATTTTCTTTATACCATTTAACTTTTACCATATCACCTTTTTTTAATCTATTTATTTTAAAAGATAATTTATCATAATCCTCTTCAGATAATACCATTTTTTCTTCAGGAATTATTTCTTTTTCTTCTATTAATTCATAAAAACCTTTAAGTGGTGAAAAAGGCATAAATTGTCTTGCCCTATCCATTATGTCCTCCTATTAATTTATTCCTCATTTTAGCTGTAGCCTTTTCATTCATGCTTATTCCTCTAAGTATTGAATTTTTACCAAATTTACCCTTTATTTTTAATATAGCTTTTTGTACTTTTTCATCCTTTTTTTCTAGTTCATAATTTGAAAATAAGTCTCCTTGTATCCAAGCACCTTCTAATAAATTATTCAAAGATAATGTTATTTGTTTTATTTTTAATTTTCTATCAACTTTTTCATCAAAAAACTTTTTATACTCCTTGGATAATTTTCTAAAAGAATTAGTCCTAAAATAAAGTTTTCTATTTCCCCCTACCGTTTTTCTTTCAATTCCACTATATCTTATAGTTAAACTAATATTATCTGTAGTATATTTAAAAGCAATTAATTCAAGTACCAATACATCTAACATCTCTATCATTATCATTTTAGCATCCTCAAAATTATAGTCACTAAAAAGTATTTGTGAATTTGATATAGATTTTGTTTTAGATTTATATTCTTTTATTTCTTTTATCGTACAAGGTTCTATTCCCTTAGCATGATCTATTAAAAATAAAGCATTTTCTCCAAATTCATCATAAAGAACTTTTTCTTGTAATAAAGTGATTCCCTCTAAATCATACACCTTATATTTTTCCAATCTTTTAGCTATCCCTTTACCTATGTTCCATATATCAGTTATAGGTCTATGATTCCAAATATATTTTTTAAATCTTTTTAAATCAAGTAACCCTATTCCATCTTCTGTTTTTTTTGCAAGTACATCTAAAGCTACCTTAGCCAAAAAAAGATTAGTCCCTATTCCTGCACTAGATGGTATTTTCTTTTCTTTAAATATTGCTTCTTTTATCATTATAACTATTTCTTTAGCTCTCATATTATACAATTTTAAATATGGCGTTAAGTCTATAAAACATTCATCTACAGAATATATGTATATATCTTCAGGAGCTATATATCTCAAGTATATACTATAAATCTCAACTGAATATTCCATATATAATTTCATCCTTGGCATAGCTTTTATATATTGAATATGTTTAGGAATTTCAAAAATTCTACATCTATTTTTCACTCCTTTTGACTTTAATGCTGGACTAATTGCTAAAGTTATAGCTCCTTCACCTCTAGTTTCATCTGCAACTACAAGATTAGTACTAAAAGGATTCAACCCTCTTTCTGCACATTCAACAGAAGCGTAAAAACTTTTAAAATCTATACACGCATATACTTTTTCTTCCATCACAAAATCTCCTTGCTACTTTTTTGTTCCAAAAAATAATAAAAAATAACTTTTATGTTATAATTATATAACAACTTTAGTTTAAAAACAATGTTTTTTACTATTATCTATTTATATTTATTTTTTTTTGAGGTATAATATATTAATGGAGGTGAAAATTTTGAAAGAACATGAATCTTTTTATTACACAATATATGAAGAACTTAAAACTAAAATTTTAGAAGGAAATCTTAAACCTGGAGATAAACTTAGTTCAGAAAGAAATCTTTCAGAAGAATACGGTGTAAGCAGAAATACTATTCGTTCTACTTTAAATTTACTTGAAAAAGAAGGATATATTTTTAAAGTTCAAGGTAAAGGAAATTTTATTTCTAGTCAAAAAATGAATCAAAATCTTAATACTTTCTATAGTTTTTATGAAAATATTAAATCAGCAGGTAAAACACCTAAATCAAAAATTATTTCTCATAAAATTTTAGAAGCTAATTTTGAACTTTCAGAAATTTTTAGAATCCCTCTTAACTCAAAAATAATATATTTTGAAAGATTACGTTTTATGGATAATGAACCCATAATATTTGAAAAAACTTATCTCCCTCTTTATAGATTTAATGGATTTGATCCTCTTGAATTAAACCAAAAATCTATGTATAATATTTTTGAAAATAAATTTGAAATCAATTTCTCTAAGGCCGTAGAAACTTTAAAGCCTATATTAATTTCTGATAAAAAAGAAAAAAATTTACTTAACTTAAAAGAAAATGATTTAGGAATGAATATTATACGCAGTACTTATGAAAAGGAAAAAATAATAGAATACACTATTTCAAGCATAAAAAATAATGTATTTGAATACAGTATAACACTAAACAAAGGATGGTAAAAATGATTAAATTAGATGATGTTAAAAAGGCAAATGAAAACATTAAAAAGGCTATTAAAAGAACTCCACTTATTGAGTGTCCATTACTTAATCAAATAACAAAAGGTAATGTATATTTAAAACTTGAAAATTTACAAAAAACTGGTTCTTTTAAAGCAAGAGGAGCTATAAATAAAATAATGCATTTAACTGATGATGAAAAAAAACGTGGTGTAATTGCATCATCTGCTGGCAACCATGCTCAAGGAGTTGCATTAGGAGCTAAACAAGCTGGTATTAAAGCTACTATAGTTATGCCTAAATTTGCTCCAATTTCTAAAATTTTAGCAACTAAAAGTTATGGCGCTGAAGTTATACTTGAAGGAGAAACATTTAACGATGCCTATGAACATGCTTTAAAAGTACAAAAAGAAAATAATTACGTGTTCTTACATGCTTTTGATGATGATGAAGTTATCGCTGGTCAAGGAACAATAGGAATAGAAATATTTGAAGATTTAGAAAATGTAGATGTTGTACTTTGTCCTGTTGGTGGTGGTGGAATAATGGCAGGAATTGCTGTTGCATTAAAAGAATTAAAACCAAACATCAAATTAATAGGAGTAGAAGCTGAAAATATGCCATCTATGAAAAAGGCTCTAGAAAATAACGGACCATTACTTGTAACAGGTCCTCAAACTATAGCAGATGGTATTGCAGTTGGACGTGTAGGAGTAAAAACTCATGAAATATTTAAAAATTTAGTTGATGATGTAGTTATAGTTAGTGAAGATGAAATTTCACAAGCAATATTATTCTTAATAGAAAAAGCAAAAGTGGTTGCAGAAGGAGCAGGAGCTACAGCACTTGCAGCTGTACTTTCAGGAAAAGTAAATTTAGAAGGATTAAATGTCGCCATCGTTATTTCTGGTGGAAATATTGATATTACTAATATAGAAAAAATAGTTAATAGAGCTCAAATTATACAAAATAAAAGAGCAAGATTAAATATTTTACTTAAAGATATAGTTGGAGAATTAACTAAAGTTACAAATATTATATCTGAAAAACAAGCTAATATCTTATATCTTAATCAAACTAGATACTCTAACAACCTAAAAACTAATGAACAATTATTAGAACTTGTTATAGAATGTGTTGATAGCAATCATCTTGAAAGTGTATTAAAAGAATTAAATGAGAAGAAAATAAATTTTAATTTAGTATAATAATTAGGGGATAAATTTATCCCCTAATTATATTATAGTACTTTCATAAGCATTTAATCTTATTTCTTTATTTTCTAATTTAATTTTTTGTTCTTTATTTGATAAATTATGTAAAATTATTTTTTCACTTCCATTATACTTCATTTTATATGCTAAAACTTTATTATTTTCAACATCTAATGCTTCAAATTTTCCATATCTTATCTCATTATTTTCTTTTCTTATTTTTATCCATTTTTTGTAATGATTTAATAAAGAATCTTGATTATTTTTTTGAGTGATATAGTCTATTGTTTCTTTATTTAAAACTATTTCCTCCCAACTTGTTTGATAATCATCTCCCCAAATATATGGTTCTCTAATTAATTCATCTGGTTTTTTCCCTTTCATTCCTAATTCTTCACCATAGTATATATATGGATTACCTGGTAAAGTAAGTAAAATACTAGCTGCTAATTTTTGTCTATCTAAATCAGGTAATTTTTCAGATAATCTACTTTGATCATGATTAGTTAAAAAAGGTGCATCTATATATTCTTTAACACTTTTTTCATATAGATCATATACTCTTGTTAATTTAGATGTTAATTCTTTTGCATTTTCTCTAATTAAAGCATTAAATATTCCTTTTTCAGAAAATTCAAAATTAAAATTAGAATCAAATACAGTAAAGTATTTAGCTACTATTTCAGGAGCTGTCCAAACTTCTCCAACTATATATACATCTTTTTTAGTCTTAATTAATTCATTTCTAAATTCTGACCACCACTTCATATTAGCATCTAAAATATTTAACTCTTTAGAATATTCTCCTTTACCGTAAGCATGTAGTGCAGCATCTATTCTATATCCATCTATACCAACTTCATCTATCCAAAATTTAGATATTTTATGTATTTCTTTTCTAACTTCTTTTTCTTCTAAGTTTAAATCAGGCATTCCACCCCAAAAGATTCCAAAATACTTTTCTTCATCATTTAATTTATGCCAAGCTGTTCCACCAAGAGGTACTGCTTTAAAATCTATTTTATCATTATTATTTTTTTCTATTCTATAATATTTTTTATACTCACTATTTTTATTTACTAGCACATCTTTAAACCAAGGATGCTCACTACTAGTATGATTAATAGGTAAATCAATTATTATTTTTATTCCAAGTTCATGACTTACTTTTACAAGTTCTCTAAAATCATCTATAGTTCCATACTCAGGATCTATATTATAGTAATCTATAACATCATATTTATGATAACTTGGAGAAACAAATATCGGTGTTAACCATAAACCTTCCACTCCTAAATCTTTAAGCTCTGGTAATTTGTCTTTAATTCCATTTAAATCACCAATTTTATCTCCATTAGAATCAGCATAAGATCTAACAAATATTTCATAATATACTCCTGATTTTGAAATCCTATCTTCTAATGTATTTTCATATAATTTTACTGTTTCACCACAACTAAATATTAATCCAATTAGAATAATGAACAATATTATTTTTCTTTTCATTTTTCCTTCTTTCTTTTTCTTTAATTTAAACTATATAATTTTAGTATTTTTTTAAAGAAACCACTTTGTTCTATTATTATTTTTTTATCTTAACTACTTTTTTAGTACTTATATTTTTAATTAATAAATAATCCGATTTTTTCTTCCATTAATTATCAGCTATATACTTTTCTATTTTTTTCTCAAAATTAAGATTATTTTCCATTATTTCATATTCTAAATTCAATAATATCTGATTTTCCTTATTTTTGATTAAGATTTTTTGCTCAAATATTTCAAACTTATTATCCCATGAATAAATTTCTCCATTAACTTCTAATCCTAATTCAGAAACTTTTATTTGATTTTTAGTTACTTCTAGTTTAGAGAATATTTCTTTATTTTTTTTCAATAAAAATAAATTTTTATATATATTTTTTTTTGAATCTTTTTCTAAAAATTTAAATTTTGTAATATTTTTAAAATTTGCTAAGTATTCTTTTATTTCATTATATTTTTCTAAAGAAAAATTAATTGCTAAAATATTATATATTTTATCTTCCGATTTTATTGAAATTACACTTTCTTTCTCTTTATATTTTAAAATTATATATCTAATTTGATTTCTTTCTATTTTTTTATTTCCTATTTTAATAAATTCATCATCTAAGTATATATTTTTAAGATTTTTTGAGAAAAAAAATGCCGTTAACAAATACAGTAATCCCGAAATTAAACCAGAATATATTTCTATTTTTGAACGTTCTTGAAATTGAAATATAAATATTGTTAATATATTCTTAAGTATTGCTTGAAAAAACAAACCATACTTTATAATTCTCATACTTAATTTAGGTTTTATTATTTTTCTCATCTCTTCTCCTTTAACTTTTTATTATTTTTATCTACTTGTGAAAATTAGGAATAAATAACGTAAAAATAACACTGTCTTACCTCAGACCTTCATCATCATTGTATTTAATATATTTCACAATATTATTTTCTACTTTGAAAATAGAGGTAGTTTAAAAACTACCCCTATTATTTAGTGCTTAATATCAACGGTTTCCCATCTACTATTGCAACTGAATGTTCAAAATGGGCTGACCTTTTTTTATCTTGAGTTATTACTGTCCATCCATCTTTTAATACTTTTACTTTAAATGTTCCCATATTAACCATAGGCTCAATTGCAATTACTAATCCATTTTCTATTTTTAAACCAGTATTTGCTTTCCCGTAATTTAGCACGAATGGATCTTCATGCATAGAAAATCCTACTCCATGTCCAGAGAAATCTCTGACAACAGAGAAACCAAATTTTTCTACATAATTTTGTATAGCAAATCCTATATCACCTATTCTATTTCCAACTATTGCTTGTTCTATTCCTATATCTCTTGCTTTTTCTGTAACTTCAAGTAGTTTTTTTGATCTTTCATCAATATTTCCTACTGCAAAAGTTTTAGCTGCATCTCCAAAATATCCATCAAGTATTGTAACTGTATCTAAAGAAAGTATATCTCCTTCTTTTAAAATTTCAGTTTTACTTGGTATACCATGAACTACTTTTTCATTAATTGAAATACAAGTTGCTGCAGGATATGGAGGATATGGCCAACCTATATCATAGCCTTTAGTTCCAGGTATGGCTCCTTGACTTCTAATGTAATCTTCACAAATTGCATCTATTTCCCAAGTTGAAATTCCTGGTTTAATATATTTTGGTATAACATCTTCATAAAGTCTTGCAATTATTTCATTTGCTTTCTTTATTTTTTTGATATCTTCTAAAGTTTTTAATTTTACCATTTTTTCCCTTTCTAGTTACTAAACATTACAACTATTAGTTAAAATGTCAATTATTTCTTCAGTAATATATTTACTTTCTCTTTCTCCTTGTATTTCAGCTACTTTACCTTGTTCTTTATAGTAATCTAATACTGGAGCTGTTTGATTTTTGTAATTTTCTAATCTCTTTTTAACAACTTCTGCAGTATCATCTGCTCTTTGTTCTAAATCTTCTGGATTTTGATCTACAGGTGGATTATAAATTATATGATATATTTTACCAGTTTTTTTAGAGACCCTTCTTCCTGTAATTCTCTTTAAAATTTCATCATCTTCAACAACTAGTGCTATAACTTTTTCAATTTCTCTTTCTTGTTTTTCTAAGATTTTATCTAAAGCTTTAGCTTGCTCTACAGTTCTTGGATATCCATCTAAAATAAATCCTTTCTCTGTATCTGCTTGTTTTAATCTTTCTTCCACTAATCCATTAACAATATCATCTCCAACTAAGTTTCCAGCATCCATTAGTTTTTTTGCTTCAAGTCCTAGTGGAGTTTGATTAGCTATAGCTGCTCTTAATATATCTCCAGTTGAAATTTGAGGTATTTCAAATTTTTGTATTAATTCTTTTGCTTGAGTTCCTTTACCAGCACCTGGCGGTCCAAATAATACTATATTCATATCTATCATCTCCTTAATATTTTCCTTACATCAAGTATACCATTTACAAAATATAGTTGTCAATTAAGTTTTATTATATGCAATATACAAAAAATATTATAAATTTTATTAATAAAATAAAGGAAACTCATATTCTTTTTAAATTTATATTTTTTATTACATTGTATTGACATTGTGTTGATTTCGTTATTCAATTTTAAAGAGGATGTATTTAAATGTTTACAACAAATATAAATATAAGAGTGGATAAGAAAACAAAAGAAAAAGCAGAATATATCTTTTCAAATCTAGGTTTAAATATGTCAACTGCTATTAACATCTTTTTGAGAACAAGTATTAGAGAAAATGGAATTCCTTTTCCTTTAAAATTAGATATTCCAAATACTACGACTATTGCAGCTATAGAAGAAGGAAACAAAATTGTTCTTGATAAAAATGTTAAAAGTTATAACAACATATCTGATTTAAGAAAAGATTTAGATATATGAAATTAAATTTACAACACAATTTAAAAAATATGTCAAATTAGTAAAAAAACAAAATAAAAATTTAGATTTAATGTTCGATATAATTGAAAAATTAGCAAACGGAGAAAAAATAGATAAAAAATATAGAGATCACTCTCTATATGGTAATTATAAAGGAGTAAGAGAATGTCATCTAGAGCCAGATTTGTTATTATTATATCAATATAAAGAAGAAATTTTAGTATTGTTATTAACAATACTAGGATCACATTCTGAAATTTTTAATAAGTAAAATAAAAGGATTAATTCAATATTTTCAATTAATCCTTTTGTTTTATCATCTACTAATATATTCTTTTAAATTTATCTTATGATTATATTTTATTGCTGCTTTTTCATCTTTTTTTAGTATAATATCTGTTAAATCTATATTATTAATTGCAGCTATAGCTACAGTATAATGTATAATATCAGCAAGCTCTATACCTAACTCTTCAGTTGAAGTTTCACCTTTTTTAAGTCCAGCTCTAATATTTAATACTTCTGCAACTTCACCCATTTCTTCTACAAGTTTTAGAAATAGGCCCTGTTCTGTTCTTCTATTTTCATAATGTTCAAATAAATATTCTTGTAATTGTTTTATAGTTACTTCCATCTTTAACTCCTTTATTTTAATTTAAGTATATATCCCATACCTTTATTTCTTTTAGTATACTCTTTAAATCCAAGAGATGTAAATAGTTTTTTAGAATTACTATTAAAGTCATAAATTTCTTCTACTCCTATTTCAGGATATACGAACTCTTTAGCTCTGTTAATTAAAGTATTTATTACTTTTTTACCTATACCTTTACCCCTATATCCTTTTTCTCCTATAACTATAGGAAATTCTGTTTTTGAAAAGATAACATCACCTATATGTTTAAATTCTCCTTCTATTTTATATTCTATGAAATATAGCTCTCCTACACTATCTAAGTACTTATACATCTTTTCAAGTAAAGCTTCATCATATATTTCTTCATCACCATCTACAAGCCATACAGTTTCTAAATCTTGATACCATTTAAGTGCTAAAGAATAATCTGAATGGTATTTCACTAATCTTAAATTTTCATCTATGTTTAATATATCTGATTGTTTAATTCATTTAATTGACATGGGTACCTCACTTAAATTTTAAAATCTTTAAAACCATTAATGTATTTTTTAAATATACCTGTATCATTTCTTGACCAAAATTTCGCTATAGAAAAATTATTTTTCTCCAATTTATCACAAAATGAATTATCTTGTATTATATGTTTTTTTATATCTATTTTATTTTTTTGATAAAGTTCTTCTATTCTTTTTATTTCCGTACTAAAAACTATTTCATCCTCTAAATTTTTTATTTGCGGTACAAAAATTATTTTAGAAATTGTTTTAACTTTTTTTAGCCTTTTTAGATTCTCTTCTAAGATATTTATTTCTTGAACATCTGTGTCAAAAACTATAATTAATATTTCTGCATTCAAAGTTCTAATAAATGAATCAGATATTTTTTCATTTACTAAATTTTTTACCTTAACTTTCCCCGAAAATATATATTTATTCTTCAATTCTTTTATTACTTTTTCTTCTGTTTGTCCCTCAACTATATAATAAATTCTCCCATTATTTTTTTTCATTTAGAATCATCTCACTTAACCCCTCTAATTCCTCTATTAAATCTAAATTTGGCGACATAGAAAATACATCATTTTCGACATAATTTCTTAATCTAATATCATTTCTCTTTATATATTCTATTGGATAAATTACTTTAATATTATCATTTTCTTTCTTTAAGAAAGTATATGACTGTAATGGTAAATTCATATCCAAAATTTCTTGATTATGCGTAGTAAAGAATAATTGACTATCCTCTTTCAAGTAAGAAATCATTAAACTAAATATCATTTTTTCTAAATCGCTATGAATAAAAGTAAATTTTTCATCACAATAAAAAACGGAATTATCTAAACTATTAATTCTAGTTAATAACTCACTAATGCTTATTCCCGCTCTAGTACCACTAGATAATTGCTTGTATAAATCTAAATTATCTTCTTTTTGTATAATTACATCATCTTCTCTATCTACAAATTTAATAATATATGCATTTTCAACTTCTTTACTTTTAATCACATCAACAATAGATGTATCAAGAGACTTAAGAATGTTCTTTAATATTCTTAACTCTATATTTAAGCTCTTTTTTTCTAATTCTGGGAAAGTAAAATGCCAACTAAAATTATTTATAGATTCTAATTTATCCATAAATGTATCTGTTGATCTATATTCTATTTTTTTTAGTTTTTTTTCAACTTTTTCATAAGAATCATTTTTGGCTATTTTAGCACTATATATATCTAAGTTTAAGTTTCTTGACTCTGTATATTTAATTGTATTATTGAATACAATTCTATACATTCTATTTTCTACTACAAAATCTATTAGAAAATATGTTGACTTATCTTTAATATTAGTAATATTTTCTAGATTATTTACATCACATTTTCTAATAAAATTAAATATATACATCAATGCAAGTCCTAAAGTTGATTTTCCACTCGCATTATTACCCATTATTACATTAACTTTCTTATATCTAAAGTTAGGATAATTTTTTAAATTTTGCTCCACAGTTGAATTCACTGCTTTTTTAGGAAAAACAAAATCAATTTTGAAGTCATTAAAACTGTAAATATTATCTAATTCTAATTTTAGCACTACCATATTTTCCTCCTATTTGTTCCAATATTATGTAATTATGATAACATTTTTTGGGTTTTTTGTCAATTTATTGCTTATTAGTTACATTTTTTCTACAACTATAACATTATCCACTTTCTTTATTTCTTTAGCAAATCCATTTTTCTTCCAAAATCTTTCTGCTTTAACGTTTACATCTATATATCCAAGCCTAATAGTCTCATACCCCATATTATATACAAACTCTTCTAACACCCTTGTAGCTATCCCTTTATTTTGGAAATTCTTATCAATTAATAATAGGCCTATCCATAATACTTCTTTAGTAGGATATCCTTCCAATAAATCTAGAACACCTACCAATCTTTCTTCTATGAATATTCCTAAAAATTTTTTGTTATTTATATCAAATTCTTCAGGAATCATAACCATATCATTAAGTACTGATTCATTACTTGGTTCTGGAGGACAAATTTTAAAATATTCATCATTGCTTTCATATATTCTCAATATTTCATCTGCATCATCTTTATTTAATCTTTTCAGTTCTATAATCATCATACCTTCTTTTTTTCTTAACTTTTCTTCATTTTTCTTAACTCTTCCTAATACTATCCGGTTATTTTACAAAAACTTCTTCACTGTTCAATCTTCCAGTAAAGAGGTATCTTTAATTTTTATATTTAAAATTTTCTTCTACACCTATTTTTTAAAATCTAATAATTCATAATATTGATTTCTATCATTAACCGATGTACCATTCCATTTTAAAACAGATTTTTTTCTAAATCTAGTAATATTTTTCTTGTAAATGTTCTTCCTTTATTTATTAAATCACTTACTTCTAATGTTGTTATATTCTCGCCAGTGTTATACATAAAATGGATGATTTTTTTCTCATAATTATTTAAGCTATAATAAACATCTTGAAATATTTCTTCTATTTTCTTTTCAATTATTAAATGCCTATTTATAATATTATTCTCTAATTTAAGAATAACACTATTACCAGGTTCAGTATATACCGGTTCTTTTAAAAACATATTATTCATTTCAGAATATATTCTTTTTACACCCTCATTTAGTTCTTTAACCCAACCAAATTCTCTATTAGTACTTTTGTCTCTCTTATTATCAAATGAAAACTATTATCATTTTTATCTATTTTTTACAAAAACTCCTGCTACCATTCCTATAAGTCCTGTAATTACTATTTTTAGCATATTTGGAATGAAAGTATATGTTATGTATACATCATCTTTAGCATAAATCCCAAATATCGCCCAAGCTATTACTAAAGGTATGGCAAAATTTTTGAAAAGACGTGTAAGTATAGTAGTTAATAGTAAAACTACAGTTATTCCTAAAATAGTCCAAAAATCAGCGTTATTTTTTAAATGTTCAAAATTAATTTTTACTAAATATGCATATATATTAACTACAGTTGCTATAGTTATCCAACCTAAATGTAGTCCAAATGCAGTCGATGAAAGAGATATTTTTTCTTTTTTTAATTTATTAACTATTAATATTAATGTTAACCAATAAATGACTATTATTACAACTGATAATCCTATCCATCTAAGTCCAAAGAATACATTCCACATAATATTTAATATCATCATGAACAAAATTATTATCCCTATCGTTCTTTTCATACTCTTTTGTTTATACATCCACACTAATGATAAAAATAGTAGTAAATATATCACTCCCCATATAGAGAATGTAAATCCAATAGGTGTAATTGATGTATCATACATATTTGAAACTACTTTTTGAGCCATAAGCCCTGGAAATTTAGATGTTGCAATTAAGTAATTAATTATTAATGTAATAAAAAACATTACAATATTTATTTTATTTAAAGTATTCTTTTTCATTTCTCCTCCTATTTTTCTAAAATTTTTGCTATCTTATCTATAGCTTCCTGTCCTTCTGGTATAGGGAATAATGGATAAACATGATTTAAGTTTTTACCAATAATATATTCAAAATCAATATTTTCTTCTTTTAATTTATCTGCTAATACTTGAATATCTGGATAAAGTATATCTCTAGTTCCTGTAAATATTGTAAGATTTTTTAAAGCTTTAAGATTTCCATATATTGGACTAAGTTTTGGATCTTTTAAATCCGTTCCATTTGCCCATGCTTTTGCTGTAGGTAATGCTGTTTTAGAATTTAACCATGGATCTACTTTTTGATATTTTTCTATTCCTAGATTTTCCATAGTTAAATCAACCCAAGGTGACATTACTATTAAACTTTTAGCTTCTTTAAATTTTAATCTATCTAATTCTTGAGCAAGACCTAAAACAAATCCTCCACCTGCACTATCACCCATCAATACAACATCACTATCTTTTGATATTTTGTTATATAGCTCTAATACTTTTTCATATGCTTCTTTAAAGTCATGCTTAGGTGCTTTAGGATATACTGGCAATAGAACTTTCGCATCAGTTTGTTCTATCAATTTTTTCACAAACCTAATATGGAATGGATCTACATGATGAAGATAAGTCCCACCATGTATATATATTACTAGTTCTCCTTTTCCTTCTTTATTAAAGTTTAATACTGGCATATTAGAAAAAGCAAAAGCTTCAATTCCTTCAGGTAATATATATGGTTCTTCTTCCATTTCTTTTCTTTCTTTTAACCAAGTTTCCATTTCTTCACTAGACCATTTTCTAATTTTAGTTACTTTTAAATATATTTCAGCTATAGTTGCTTGCATACTTCTTTCATAATAATATTTTGATGATGTGTAAAGACCTACAAAACCTATAATTAGAAACAGAAGTACAAGTTTAAATAATTTGTTCATCATTTTTCTCTTTTCTATCTTTTCTCTCTTAGATTATATCATTTTTTTAATATGTTAACCATATGATTTATAGCAACACTTGCTTCAGGTATATTTAAAAATGGATAATCATGTAACATATTTTTTCCTATTAACATATCTACTTCTATATTTTCATCTTTCATCATATTTACTAATTTAAGTATATCAGGATAAAGTATATCTCTTTCTCCTGCTATTATTGATATATTATTTAAAACTTTAAGTTTACCATAAATGGGACTAAGTCTTGTATCTTTTAAATTAGTTCCATTGGCCCAAGACTTTGCCATAGCTAAGCATTTAGATTTTTTTAAATATGGATCTAACTTTTCATATTTTTCTATTTCAGGATTTTCCATAGATAGATCTAACCAAGGTGAAATAAGAATTATCTTTTTAGGAACTCTTAATTTAAGTCTATCAATTTCTTGAGCAAGGCCCAAAGTAAATCCTCCACCAGCACTATCTCCAAGTAAAACTACAGAGTCATCTTTTGCACTTTCAATGTATATTTCTATTACTTTTTCATAGGCTTCTTTAAAGTCATGTTTAGGTGCTTTTGGATAAACAGGCATAATTACACTAATATCTGTTTTTTTTATTAATTTGTTTAAAAAGTCAAAGTTTTCATGAACAGGATCATACATATATGCTCCACCATGAAGATAAAATACTTTACTGCCTTTACCTTGTGAATTTAAAAATATAACCTTCATATTATTAAATTCTGAAATAGTTAAATTTTCATAATTTTTAGGTAGTTGGTATTCATCTTCTTCAATAAGTTTTAATTCATTAATTCTCTTAGTCATTTCTTCTTCTGCAATATTTTCATATTCAATAATTCTATATTTCAGTTCTATTAATAAAGCTTTTAGGCTTCTCTTAAAATATATTCTTAATAGGAAATATATCACTGATATGAATAATATATATTTAATCATTAACATCTTAGTTCTCTTTTCTATGGGGATATATATATTATACCTTAAAAAATGATAATTGTTGATATATTTAAAAAAGTAGATAAATTTATTATCTACTCTTCTAAATTAATATATTTTTCATAATTAAAAATTTAATTGTTGAATTCTATCCAATAAATTTGAAGGATAATTATATGCTAATAAATATTTTTTACTTTGTAATAAATTATTAGTAAGTAGTGTCTCTAATCCCCTTGTATAAGAAATAAGATACGCCAATTTTGTCTTAAAACTATTTTCTACATATATACTAAACAATGACAAAATATTTTGAAATTTTTTATCAAAAATAATAAATTGATACAAATCAAGCAAAGTTATATTTTCACTCATATTATTATGTAATTCTTTATAACCATTTGCCAAATCATATATTTTTAATATATCTATTTCTAATTTTTTATCATCACAATCTTTAATATTGTAATCATTTTTTATTTTCTTTAACTGTTCTTCGTAAGTTAAAAATGGTTTATCTACTCCCATACTTTATCCCCTCTCCCTTAAAAAAAATCCTGTATTCATACAGGATTCTAGACAGCCGCGAACATATTGTTCATAGCCAAGTTATCTTGTATATATACTAGCATTTTTCAAGGGCACTGTCACTATCCATTTTTATATTGAATTAAATTTGTTGAATTATCTCCCACATTTTTTTATATTTAAAGGATCATTATCCATCAAATATTTAAGATAAAATAAGTATATAAAAGTTATTATAATAAAGAAAATAAATATCAAAAAAATACTCATTAATACTTTTATATCTTTTTTAGTCTCAATTTTTTTATTGCATCTACATATTTATTTTTTTCTTTTTTATTTACACGCATTATTTTCACTTCTAATTCTTTATTTTCCATATTTAATATCATTTACTTTTTTTGAAAAATTAAAAATAAAGTATATGAATACAAACATAATTGAAATAACAAGAAAAAATAATGTATACTGGGAAACTTTAACTTTTGGATCAAGTAATAGTTCTAGCATTTTAACTGTAATAAATGTTTGAACCGGTAATAATCCTAATATTATAAAATTATTTACACGATTTAAAACTGTATAATTTTCTAATATTATTTTCATTTCTTTTATTTTTTTACTTTGTCTATATTCTTCAACTTCTTCACTATATATTAATTCAAGCAAGAAAAAAAATATTTTAATGCTTAGTGGTATCATTATAAGTACAGTTACAATAATAACAATTTGCTTATATTCTATTCCAAGTAAATAGATATAAAAATAAAATTCTAACATCACAATCAAAGAAATAACATAAATAATAACTGAAAAAATACTAATACATAATATTAAAAGTATAATTAATAATAATGGTCTAAAAATAGTTTTCAATGCTTTGTTCCTTTCTTTTAATTATATATATATATATATTATACCTCAAAATAAAAAAGTTAGGAAATATTTCTATTATCTATTATCCTAACTCTTAATTTATCATAATAATCATTTTTTTATCTCATTTAAGTAACTTACACCTTGTTCCAATGTATTTTCTATTCCAAAATACTCTAATGCTGTTGCTGCAGTATCTGACATCGTTTCTCTATGACCTATATATTTAACTTCATCTTTTAAATTTGCTTTTGAATAGATTAATAATGGTGTATTTTCTCTTGTATGTTGCGAATGACCAACTGTAGGATCATTTCCATGATCTGCTGTTACAACTAAAATATCATCATCATTTAATAAACTTATTATTTTTTCTATATATTCATCTGCTATAGAAAGAATGTTTGAATATCTCTTAGAATTTTGTGCATGTCCTGAAAGATCCGTCTCTTGAACATTTATACAAAAATATCCTTTTTCACTTTTCTTAAGTTCTTCAAGGGTAAGTTCTAATATTGTTTTAGTATCAACAAGATTTATAAAACTTTTCCCCTTTTCGTTATATACTATATCTGCAACTTTCCCTATTAAAGTAACATCTATAGCATTATTAGATAGTATATGTGGTATTTGCTTTTTAGGATCTACTCCATAGCCCATATGTCTAACCATATATCCTTCTTCATAAACTAAAGATAAGGGAGCATCTATACCAATGTATTCTCCTTCTTTTTCTCTAGCTGCTGCAAGAACTGATTCTTTAGTTGCTTTAGTTCCACCAAAAACTATTACTCTTTCAACTTTAACTATATTCCTTACTATTTCTGCTATTTTAATTTCTTCTTCAAAACTAATTTCTTGAAAACTTGTAGTTACGTTATATACTTGTCCTAAATCTGTTTCTAAGTTATCTCCTATAGCTACTTTATCATTTACCCATAAGAATTTAATTTTATCTCCTTTTCTTTCTACAATATAACCTTTTTCAATCAATGCTTTTTCTACTTCATCAATGTAGAAAGAAAAAGGTTTAATTAAAGGTTTCTCTGTTTTAGTCCCCATTATTTCCTGATGTCCTAAAAAAGTATCTCCTCCATGATGTTGAAGTTTTGATTTACCTATAATACATTTATCTACTTTCTTCATATAATCAGTTTCATAATTTAATAAATTCATTAAACCTAATTTTTCTAAAGTTTTCCATTTACTATCTTTTACTTCTTCTAATATATGAATAGCTGTATTTGCGCCAAAGTCTCTTTTTCTAACTTCTAGCACATCATCCATATATCCTACACCAAATCCATCTAAAACTAATACAATAAATCTTCCCATTTTATATCCTTCTTTCTAATCCTTGAGCGCTGTATCTTCCTACAACTTTAATATTTCCCGTTTTAATTCCTTCTAAAATCACCACATCTGATCTTGTAATAAATATTTGCGTTCTAAAACAAAGTAATATTGGAGTAAATACTTTATACTTGCCTTGCATCGATAAATAATAATCTATATTATCAGAACAAAATTTTTCAACATTCACTATTTTATTATCTATATATGCATGTTGCATATTACCTCTTGGATAATATCCTCCTCCATAGAAATAGCTCTTTTCTCCAAAATTATGTGAGATTTCAGAGATATATAAATAAGCTGGTATCTCTTGTCCATATTCTTTATTAAATGGTGCAGTTCCAGTTAATGCATGTCCTGGTTCTGCATGTGTTCCTCCATATTTTGCAATTAATTCCATATTCTCAACTGTAGTTACAGAAGGTAAATTTAAATGAGATATTTCTATACCTTCTTTTTCTAAATTCTTTTTAACTTCAAGTACTGAAAATAAATTGTTTGTTACTTCTATTTTTTTTGTTGCATTTGAATAAAGAAAGCAAGGAAAAGATGTAAGTCCTGATAACTTAACTCCTTCTAATTCTTTTATCTTCGGCAATATTTTCTTAATTGAATCTAAAGAAAATCCAGCTTCTTGTCCAGGATATATATTAGAATCTTTTTCTATAACTCTAATCATAACATCTTGAACTTTTCCTAATCTTTTTGAAATTTTTGATATTTCTTCTATCATTTCTATTGAATAAACTGTAATAATATCACAACCATAAGATATTACTTTTTCTAAAAAGTGTTTAGGTATTTGTACTAAATGTCCTACATTACCTAGTTTTAACCCATTATCCATCATTACTTCTATTTCTTTAAAATCTACACATACAGCTCCAGAATATCCAATTTCTTCTAGCCTTTTAGCTATATATGGATTTCTTCCAATTTGTTTAAGCATATAGTAAAGTTTAATATTATGTTTTTTAGCTTCATTTAATATTTTTTTTGCATTTTCTAATAATGTATCCATATCTATAAAATATGTATCTGGTAAAATATTTCCTTTAGAATACTCATTTAATACTGCATCTACAAATTTTTTATTCTCTTTAAGTAATCTATCTAAAAACATATTATTCACCTCTTTCTATATATGCTTTTTCTATAATTCTAGCAATAGTTTGCGCTCCTGCTCTATTTGAATTTATTCTTATCATTCTCTCTGCAAGAGTTGGATCATTTTGTAAGAAAGTTCCCGAAACCCTATAAATCAATGGCGAAATTTCAAATTTAGACTCTGCTCCTACAGGATGAGATAATGCTCCAAATTCTATAGTTTTTTCTATAATTTTTTTAGCAATATTTTCTTTAAATTCAACTAATAAGACTTTAGATTGAGCATTAGCTATATATACATTTTTAATATATGGGAATCTTTCTTTATCTTTTAATAATGTATTTAGCTTTTCAATCTCTCTTGCTTGAATGGCTAGTGAAACAGGAGCATAAACCAACCCTCTTAAGACTTCCATAGCTTCAAATCCTTGAACTTGTGAACCTCCAGAATAATTGTTTTTTCTCATATTTTTAATAAATTTTTCTTTACCAATTATTAAACCAACTCCAACTGGTCCAAGTAATTTAAAACATGAGAAAGCTGAAATATCAGCTCCCATTTCCACACCATTTTTCTTTGTTTTTAAAACTGCATAATTATCATCAATTATTATCCCTATATTATTATCTATTTCTTTAATTTTCTTCACTACTGTTTCAAGATTATAACTATCATGAAGACTTTGTCTAGTATGTTGAAGTAAAACAACTTTAACTCCATTTTCTTTAATGAACGATTCTAAATTAGTTAAGTCATTAAAATCATATTTTAAAATATTTAATTTCATTGCTTTTAAATTTACTTCGCTAGTTTTGTATATTGGTCCTTCATGAACAAGTATTTTATCTTCATTTTCTAATAATTCAAAAAATGATAATCTTAAAGCATTTGTTCCAGATCCTCTAACTAAAAATGCATCTTCTGCACCAAAAAATTTAGCTAATATCTTTTCAACAGTTCTTGTTCTTACAGGCATATTATTTGTTTTTTCAACACCTAAATCTCCTAAACTTAAAAAATCTATTCCACTAATATTTTCTGTTATTAATTCAACTAATTTAAATTGTTTTTCTATTGCTTCATCTAAACTAATAGATAATAAAGGGTATGTTTCCATTTTAATCTCCTATTTATATAATTTATCTCCAACTAATTTCATTACTTCTCTAGCATATGGCCAAGTTGACTTATATGAAGTTTTTTCATTAACTCCAAAATTTTGTTTGTTTGTAAGTATAATAACTTGAACATGATTTTTTAAATCATAAACAACTTGAGTTCCTGTAAATCCAGTATGCCCAACAAAATTTTCATTAGCATACATTCCCATATATCCTGATTTTTCTCCACCTCTATTTATTTCATAACCATATCCATGTCCAAAATTACTTTGAATTTTAGTAAATTCTTCTTTCACATCTTTATTATAGATAGTTTTATCTCTAAATGTTCCATCGTTTAATAATACTTCACCTAAGACATATAGTTCATAAGCTGTTGAAAATAGTCCAGCATGACCTGCAACTCCATTATTAGCATAATATGAATTTCCATCATTTACTGTTCCAGTTAATGTATTTCTTCTCCAGTATCTAAATGAATCAAAATCTTCATCTATTTTATATCCAAAATTATCATCTTTTACCATTCTTTCTTCAAATGGATTTCCATGTGAAGTTGAGGCAATTTCCTTTTGAGGATATACTTCTAAAGGTAAAAATCTAGTTCTTACTAATCCTAATGGATAATATATATTAGTAAACACATAGTCATTTAATCTCATTCCACTAACTTTTTCAACTATAAATCCTAACATCATAAATGATAAATCACTATATTTTCTTGCACTTCCTGTCGGATATTCTAATCCTAGATTATTTATATATTCTAAGACTTCTTTACTATTTTTTGCATGATAAAAAATAGGAAGCCATGGAGTAAGCCCTGAAGTATGTGTTAATAAATCTCTTACTTTCACATTTTCTTTACCATTTCTTGAAAATTCTGGTATATATGTTGCTACTTTTTCATTTAAATCTATTTTACCTTCACTTGTAAGCTTCATTACTGCCTGAGTTGTAGCAAATATTTTTGTAAGTGATGCAACATCAAATATTGTATCATCCTTCATTGCTCTTATCTTTTCTTTACCATCTTCTAAAACTTGTGCATTACCTATTGCTTTATGATAAAGTATATTACCATCTTTTGCTATTAATACTACCGCTCCAGGCATAACCTTTTCTGCAATATATTTTTTGGTAATTCCATCTATTTCATCAAAATTATTTGCAAAAATATTAATTGAAAACAGCAACGCTATTAAAATATATATTAGTCTTTTCATTTTAATCACCTATAAAAAATTTTTTTGGATTACTTACTAACATTTTTTCTATTGATTCTTCTTTTATTCCTGCCTGTCTTAATTTAGGTAAAAATACATCAAATAGATATGAATAACCTATTCCTCCCATATATTCCATATTAGATTTTCTTGTGATATCTAATGAAAGAAATACTTTATCAATAAATCCTGCTTCTTCTATTTGTTTTAACATTTCTACTCTTAAATCATCTGCAAGATAATTATTTTTACCTATAGTATCAAATTCTACATACACACCTTCTTTTAACATAGTAAGTATATATTTTATATCTCCACTAAGATCAACGTGTCCTATTACTACTTTTGATAAATCAATATTATGTTCCTTAAACATTTCTATTTGTTTAAGTCCATAAGTCCCTAATGTAGTATGAGTAGTTATTGGAACCCCAGTTTTTTTATGTGCTTTAATAGCACTTAAAAACACCTTTTCTTCAAGTTCTTTCATCTCATTAAGAGATGTACCTATCTCTCCTATAATTCCTGCTTTAATATTTGTTCCATCTATTCCAACCTCTATATCCTTAACCATTAAATCTGCTAATTCATTTATAGACATTGTTTCGACAAAATCAGGTAAAAAAGGTACTTTATAGAAACCTGTTGCAAATATGAAATTAATTTTACTTTCTTTTTGTATTTCTTCTACATATTTAACATCTCTTCCCATACCCATATTAGTAACTTCAACTATATTTCTAACACCTTTTGAGTACAGTTTTTTCATTTCTTCTATCATTTCTTCTTTTGCATCTAATCTACAATCTAAATTATTATTTTTATATTTAGATAAATCTATAAACATATGCTCGTGCATAAGTGTGTAACCATCTTTTAACATATTTCTCCTATCCTGCTACTACAGGCACGAATAATTTAACTAAGAATAATATATTTAAAATTATTCCAAATAATATAGTAGCTATTGGTCCTACAGCCATATCTACTAAAGGTTTCTTACTTGCTCTATTTAATAAATAAACTCCAATTACAAATAAGTATCCTAATCCATTATTTCCTGCCATATTATTACATGCAACCATAGCACCTACAAGTAAAGCCACTTCTAATACTTTAGTCATGCTTGTTCTAATTTGATCTCCACAAGCTTTGATTCCAGGGAATCTATCTAATAATTTAGCTATTTGTTCTAATAATACTATTTCTAACGCTAAAGCTCCAGCTCCTAAAATGAATGCTACTATTGGATTAGAAATAAAGATCCCTATAGCAAATACAAATGTTAATCCAGTTGGCCCGTATACCCCTGTTGTAATTGCAGTTGTAGCAACTAATGGAATGAATCCTATAGTTCTTGCAAGAGCAACTATACCTGCATCAAATTTTTGTCCTTCAGCCATTAAATTTAATGAAATAGGATCTCCTGCTAACATTCCAAGACTTACTGCTGCAGCAACTAATCCACCCATTAATGAAAGAATTAAGATATTTTTCTTAACTTTAGCAACTCTTTCTGAGAATATCCCTATTAATGTTGCATTAGAATTAGTAGATTCTGTTTTATCATTAATTGCAAAGAATAACATTACTAAAATACCAACTAATAATGCGATACCATCAGCATTTAAAGAAATATTTGCACTACCTACGGCAAATTTACCAAATACTGATACAAGTTGTCTAGCTACTAATACGATGAGTAAAGAGAAAACTCCTTTTTTTACACCATATTGATATCCAATAACTAATACTGGGAATACAGCAAATGCAACTATAATTGGACTTCCAATTGCTGATAAGTTAGGTAAGAAATTAACAGGTAATTTAGCGAATAAATCAACTACTACTTGTAATCCATAAACTAAACCTATACCATAAACAGCCCCTGCTGCTCCAGATAAAGCCATACCTTTTTTATCATTAGAGAAAGCTGTACCAATAATATCTGTTCCAAGTAAGATACTGTGTATAAGAATTATAGATTTACCTATAGAAAATGGTATTCCAAAGCCTATAACTAACCCAAAACTTAAAGCAAAACTTGTAGCAGAAAGAGATTTTCTATCCATTCTTCCTTCTAAGTTTTCTGGGATTAATGGTCTTAATCCGTCATTAAATACTGCTATACCTTGATTTGCTAAAATAGATGCAAGTCCAGCAAGCATTGCGATTACGATAATTTTAATAAACATAATCTTATCCTCCTATATATTTTTTTATCATTTCTATACTTTTTTCTGCTGCATTAGGTGTAAACCCAAAAGCAATTTTTCCTTCTTCAATACCTGTTTTAACTTCAGATTCTTCTAAAGTTTTTCCAGGAGATGCAACTGTTAAGCATTTATTCGCTCCAAGTATTGCAATTGCCATAGCTAGAGCTCCTCCACCACCTGTATTACATGCTCCAAAATAGTAATCATATGTTCCCATTTTCATTGCCATTGCTGCATCAATATCTGATTTAATATCTATAGTAGCTTCTGGAAATTCTCTTTCTAGTACCTTTGCTACCATTTCTTTGTCAATTTGACCTCCAACTACAATTTTCATATTATTGCCCTCCTAATAAAGTTATTAAATGTGTCATCATAAATCCATATTCATTTTCTTCAATTTTTTCTTCTATAACTTCTTCTATTGAAGAATATATTTCTACTGCTTTATTGTATACAGAAAATGTTTTTAATTCTTCTACTTCTTCACTTTCTAATTCATTAATACTCTCATTATCTCTCATTCTTTTTAACATCATAGTTAAGTGAGTTATTAGCATAGAACCATTTTCTTCAGTTAAAATAATTTTATACTTTTCTTTAAACATTTCTATTACTTTTAAAACTTTAGTCGATATATTTTCATCTATAACTCCAGCTTGTTTTAATATATCTAAACGCATCTTTAAATTTTCCATTTTACCTCCTATTTTCAAAATTTTGAATATTTATATTTAAAAAAATTAATATCTTGGTGGAATTTCTTTATTTAATACTTGTTTTTGTATCTTAGTTATTATATCAACATTAAGTATATCTTTAACCAAACTTTCAATTAATTCATTATCTTTTTTTATAACTATAACTGCTTCATTAGCATTTTTTTTATCTTGAATATCAATTTTTTCAATATTTATATCAGAAATTAAATTTTCTTCTAGTTCATCTATACTTAATATAGCTTTATCAATAACACCTTCTCTTAAATATTTAATAATATTATCTGAGTTTATTTCTATAAACTCACATTCTTTATCTTTAAAATATTGTGTTGAAAAATAGTATTGATCTTCTGAATTTTTATCTATCCCTACTCTTTTACCTAAAATACTTCCTTTTAAAGATAAAAGAACATGATCTGAAACATATGAATTAGGGCCAAATCCTAGAACTTTTTTTACCCCTTCTATAGCTTGTGAACTATATGCAAGTCTCGACATAATAGCAAAGTCATATACCCCTTCTTTAAGCATCTTAGTTCTAATACGAGAACCTTGCATATATGCAAAATAGAAAGAAATACCTTTTTGGATAAATAGCTCTTTAATTGCTGTTGCAAGCCCTTCATATCTTTTAGTATATGGAAGCGGCATAACTCCTACTATATGTTTAAGTTCAGCTTTTTCTATTAATAGTTCTTGAGATTTTTCTACAAGTATCTTACCTAAAGCTCCTTTTTTTTGAAGTTTAATAGCTCCTGATAATTCAAGTTCTTCAAAAGCTTTATGTATTGTACCTACAGATAATCCAAATTCACTTTTGTATTCTTGTGTAGATTTAACTCTATCTCCAATGTTGAGTATCAATAGCTCCCTTGCTATTTTTATCATACCTATATCAACCTTATTTAAAACTCTAACTCTATTCATAAAACTCACTTTTCAATATTTTGAATATTCAATATATTATACCTTGATTTAGTGAGTTGTCAAGGGGGAGGGGGAAAAGAAAATAACCTGAACTAAATTAAAATACTTAAAAAGAAAAATATAAATAATTTAGAAACATTACTATAACTTATACCTTAAAGTATTAAATTTTTCTAAATGACTTTAATATTTAATTAAATAAAAAGATGCCTTTATAGTTTTAAAAGCACCTTTCTTTACTTTATTTAATTTCTTGAATCAATAACTTAGCCACTTCTCTTGGTGACCATGGATTTTGTCCTGTAATAACACGATTATCACTTACAACATATGATTTAAAGAATCTTTTTTTAACATATTTTGCTTGTATGATATAGTTAGTTCTTAAACTTTACCATACATCTCCTTTCTTTAGTATTTTATATTTTAATATTATCAAGTATAATTAAAGTATAATTACTGAGTATTATTTATTTTTTGCTATTGTTTTAACTTTTTGAAGGAGAGTATTACCCCAGTATTATATCTATTTTTTATAGTTGGATAAGTTATCAAATTTTAATCTCATTACAAGTCTATTAGTATAATATTTGGTGTACACTATGCTTCTATTATTAATTCTAATAATGAAGTTATTGGTAAACCTTTTCTTGTAACTAATAATGCTTCTGGTTTCTCTAAATTAAAAGATACTTTAAAAGATTACAATAAAGAAGATGTTTTAATAGTTGTTGAATCTACTTCTATTTATGGAAATAACCTTATTAAGTATTTCTATAATCTTGGATTTAAAATTACTATTTTAAATCCTATACTTACAAATAGATTAAGAAAAGCTTCTATACGTAATGCTAAAAACGATAAGATAGATTCTATCTCTATTGCTCAAACAGCATTACTTTGTGCTTATTCTTTATTTAAAGAAGAAGATTACAATAATATTGAACTTAAAGAATTTTCTAGATTTAGAAGAAATCTAAAAAAATCTATTGCTTCTTTAAAAA
Source organism: Streptobacillus canis (assembly GCF_009733925.1). Taxonomy (NCBI): domain Bacteria; kingdom Fusobacteriati; phylum Fusobacteriota; class Fusobacteriia; order Fusobacteriales; family Leptotrichiaceae; genus Streptobacillus; species Streptobacillus canis. The sequence goes on from NZ_WOEI01000020.1 coordinate 26,957, forward strand.
CAAAGCTTACTTCTTGTATTGATGAAGCTCTCCCTGAATATTTTAATTTTTTTAATTCTGGTATTTATTCTAAAACATCTTATGCAATACTTAAAGACAGTGCAAACCCTAATAGAATTAAAACCTTATCTATTAAGAAATTAACTACTATTCTTAATAAAAGTTCTAATGGTCGGTTTAAACAGTCTAAAGCTGTAGATTTAATAGAACTTGTTAAAAATTCTATAGGAAATTGCACTAGCTCTCTAGACACTCAAATTAAATTCTTAATTAATAAAGTTTCTAAACCTATTTTAACTATACCCGGTATTTCTAACTCTAATGCCGCAATTATACTAGGTGAAATAGGTAATATTGATAAATTCGATAGTCCAGCTAAATTAGTTGCATATGCAGGTCTTGATTGTACAGTTAGACAATCTGGTAATTTTAATGCTCAATAATCTACTAGAATGTCTAAACGTGGACCAGCATTATTAAGATATGCTTTAATTAATGATGCTTGACAAATTTCACTTTTAAACAATACATTTGCAAAATATTATCAATTAAAAAGAAATCAAGGTAAAAAACATTACTCTGCTTTGGGTCATGTTGCTAAAAAGTTAATTCATGTTATATTTAAAATCCTTAAGGATAATGTTGCCTTTGATCCTGATTCTTTAGGATAATTGATATTGTTTAAAAAGCACATCATTTAGTGCTAATTTTGTTATGTCTAAAATTTGATAACCTATCCAACTATATTTTTATTAATTTATACTTGACAAATCATAGTTGGGCTCTTCTATATTCATTTTTTCTTTTATATAGAATTTAAAAAATTTAAGTATTACTTCTTCTTTTTCTTTATTATATTTTTTAGTTCTATTATAAAAATCAGAATATGAGGTCTTTAAATTAAAACTCAAATCAAAACCATTACCTAATATCAATAATTTAAGTTTATTATTTAAGATTATTAAAACACCCTTCGAATTTAATAATCGATAGTTTATTATTTTATTCAATTATTACATGACCATTCATTAATAATGAAAATAAAATAAGTAGTTTCATTCTCTATATTCTATATTCATTAAAATATTCCAGAAATTAATTTTTAAATTATTTTAACAATAGCTACTCTAGAACAGAAATTTCTAATTTTTTTAATACAGGTATTCTAATACACAAAAATATATTTCCAGTAGAATTACTTTCAACTTTTTATAAAGATGAAAAATTATTATTAAAAAATTTATTAAATAGCTAATCTTTAGGAATTTTTATATTAAATAGTATGCCAAAGGATATAATATTAACAAACAAAATATCTAATTTATCTATAATGGATTAATTCTTTACTCAAGTATATAATATAATCAAAACTAAAAAATCTGTAATCCACATATTATTTATGTTTTTAACGTAATAAGATTTATATCATTACTATTATTTAAGATAAAATTATATTGTAGATTCAAATCTATTTTAATATTTATAATCACATTTTAAGTTTATATAAATTCTTTTTATTATTATGAATACATTTGTTAATATTTATATTTTTCTTTTATTAATTTTACATATAAAACTTTAATTTGATAATATAAACTAAAATTTATTTTAAAAAGTTTGTTATTTATAGACTTATTTCAATACTTTCAATATAATATGTTCAATAATTTACAAAATTAAATATCATAAGATTATTTTAAAATAAAAGAGAAGTTAATACATCACAATTTTCTTTCAATATTTTCAATTTTTCTACACCGATTAATAATAGATATTCTCTAATCTACCTCTATATTTCTAATTTTAGTTACAAATAGTAATTCTTGTAAATTAGTTTCCTTACTAGTCCATGCATTTGTTTTAAATCTTCTATAATCTTTTCTATAAACTTTTGTTTCACCAAACTCTGACAAAAGATTATATAATTTTTCTTCTTTTATTAATCCTTCGGTACTATAACTCATAACAATAACTTTTGTAGAAGATTTAATCAAAAGTTTTTTCAATGCTTTTTCAACTTTTGTTTTTAAGGAAAAGTCAGATTTTTGTTCTTTATAATTTCTCAATCCAGTTTTTCCATTTAACTTTTGTTTATCAAAAACAACTATATTTTCCAAAACATGAAAATTACTTGCATATTGCCTTGTATTATATGGAGGATCTAAGTAAATAATATCGAGATTTTTATATTTATCAACACAATCTAAAACATCATCTAAATTTATAATATTCTTTCCATTTTTTATATTTTCTGGAACTTCTAAACGTAATTCTTTTAATGCCATAGATCTCCAAATTTTCAAATACGCTCCATATGTCCCAGAAGTATTAGATACTCTATCTGAGGCATTCATCAAAATCCCTAATAAATACATATATTTTTCATAAGATAACACATCTTTCCATGTTTCTATTTCCGACCTTATCGCATCAATTTTCATAGCATTCTCATTTGTAAAATATTGTCTTTTAAAAATTCCATTTGGTGCATAATTTTCATAAAAATAACCTTTTTGAGGTTCTAAATTATTTAAAAAATATAAAACTTCCTCAATTCTACTACCTCCAACATATAATTCCAATTCTTCAAAATTTGGAATATCTCTAAAATAATTTACTCTATATTGTTCAGCAACACTATAAGTCATATTATCGCAAGAGATTACTTCACAATTATTTCTTAAAAAAAATTTTGACACACTACCTGTCCCTGAAAATAAATCCATAACTCTTTTATTTTTATATTTAACATCTGAATCTATTAAACTTTTTTCAATAAAATCAATTATTTTAGTTTTATTTCCTATATATTTCATTCTTTATCTATTACCTCCAATATTATTTCTTCTTTTTCATCGTCAACAATTATAACATGATCTAGAAGCGATTCATCTAATATAATTTTTGCTTCATCAATGTTTCCTTTAAAAATAGCAAAAGTTTTATATTGTATATTATTTATACTATTTTTATCAATTTCTGATTTTATAATATTACTTAATTTTAAAGTTTTCTCATATTCTTTTTTTAATGTTTTATATAATAAACCAAATTTTTCTTTACTTTCTCCAACATAATATGTATTTTCAACTTCATTAAAAAAAGCTATATCTCCTCTTTCATCATCCCTATTATAATAATAATATCTATCTGTAGGATATAATTTAATATCTGACCAACTACCTGAAGGAGGATTTATAAAAGAAGGTTTAATATTCTCTCTAGTAAGTATTGTTCTAAAAAAAGAGGTTATCGAATCCTCAGTAGTGTGTTCTTTCTCATATTTCCCTCTTTTTTCTATAGTAACATTTTCACTTTCTCTACTAAAATAATTGAGATCTAAATCTATTACTAAATCTACATATTTATGTATTGACTTATATATTTTTCTTCCTTTTGCAGATTCAACAATATATTCATTATTATTAGAATGGTCTAATAATATAATCATTATATTACAGCCTGGAAAAGATTGTGCATATAAATTTGTAAAAGCACTAATTTCACCATTATAAGGATCATCTGTAAATTCCCTTTTATTTTTTTTCTTATTCATTTTTGTTAATTTAATTGGTAAAATAACCGTAGGCTGATTAATATCTTTAATAAAATCTTCTATATAACAATCTTTCCCTACGTTTAAAATATCTATCAATTCTTTTGTTTCAAACGTTATCCCAGCCTTACAATTTTTTGATAATTGAAAAAATGTTATCCCTTTAAACTTATTATTAAGGTAATCAGATATTTTTTTAGGTTTCCAAATAAAATTTAAGATTTCTTTTGAAAAAAATGGAGTGTTTTTTTCATTCTTAATATCTAATATAATTTTATTTTCAAAATTACTGTCTTCCATATAATTAAGACTAATCTTACTAAATTCAGAATATGTTTTATCTAATTTATTTTTATCAAAATAATAATTTTTCATATTTTTAAAACAATTAAATAAATACTTTTCTGATTCTTCACTAACTATTAAGGAATATAAATATTTGAAAATATCAACCCTCCAATCACTCATTAATAATTTATTATCTAAATTTTGAGATTTGTCTGGATGTTCATATAATCCTAATAATGCTGGTGTTGAATATTTTAAAGATAGTATTACAAATAACAATACAAATAATGATCCAGGAATTCTAGGTTTTTTGTTAATATTTTTATCTGATTTGTCATTTTTACTAAAAAAAGCAATAAATGCAAATGGAATTTTTCTCTCTAAAAAATTAATTTTGCCAAGTTGCATTTCCTGCTAATGTAGTAGATGTAACTTCGAATCCCATAATAACTTTTTCTTTGTCTACCGAATAAATTATTGCGTCTGGTTTATCTATTTCTTTAATTAGTTTTCTAACTTCATCAGGTATTTTACCATTTCTATAGTATGCACGTGCTGTAAAATAATAAGTTTCTCCATTAATTTCAAGAACATAAATATATTCCGATAAAGATTTGTATTCTACAGATTTTAATTTAATTTTTTCTTTATTAAATTCGCATAACAATTCAATAATTTGAATTGATTCTTCTAAATTATCTCCATAAACAATATATTTATTTTTTACGTTATCATCAAATTTTTCAAATTTATATTTTTTTTGGCTTAACATTCTTAATCCTCCTAAAAAATTAACACTAAATTTCTATGACAAACATTTTATTCTTTTCTAAAAATCAATATATTCTGATGTATTAATGATGGAACATATGCTGCTGGATATCCAAAAATATGTAATGATTTTGAATTATCTTGCCAAATAATATTTGCTTTCATTTTAAGTCCCGAAATTTCTGACAATTTAATTGCTAATTCTCCTGATAACATATGATATTCAGATTCTCTATACATATCACCTATAAATACAGCTAAATATTTGCCTTTTTTTAATTTTTTTACAGATTTTTCTAAAATAGATTTCATTAAATCTAACCATTCTTTTTTTGATTGATTTTCTGTTACATTTTGAAAGTTAGATAATTTTGATTGTTTTATCTTTTTATTTCTAGTTTTATTTTGTGTATCCATATTCCAATATGGAACATCTGTCAAAATAAAATCAAAACTTTCATTTTCTAATGTTTCTAAAATTTCTAATGAATCTCCACATAATGTTTGTAATTCTTTTATTTTCTCTAGTTCACATACTTTTTTGTATATTTCTATCCATTTTAAGTTTAAATCTATACCTAGTCCTTCTCTATTTATTAAAGCAGCCCCTAATAACGTTCCTCCTACCCCCATAAACGGGTCCAAAACTTTTTGATTTTCTTTTGTAAATATTTTAATTAAATCTGAACATAATTCGGGAGGTTTTTGTCCTCCATGTTCTGATCTTAATTTATGTTGTATATTTATAGAATAGTTTTTATTTATAACTGATTTAGTTGAGTATTTCCATTCAGAACCTGTTAAATTATTCAATTTATTTTTTAAACTACATAGATTATTTGCCATTTTCCTTTATCTAAAATATAGATTTCCACTATATTTTCTCCTTTCTTTTAAATTATAAATTACAAAATAATATTTTATAATTTATTTAAATTTATATAATTAAATCATTTTTCATATTCGAAAATTATATTTATTGATCTTTATACTTAATTACTATTTTCAATAACATTCTCTCTAAAATAAATATCAAACAAAATATATATTATCAAAATATATTGCTATAAAAAAGTATTTCTTTTCACTCATTATATCATATTTTTTAAATTATATTTATTATTTATAATAACTTTTTGAAACATTTGAATTAAAGAACAAAGATATAAGAAATATCATTATATATAAATTTATTAATTTTGTTTTATATCTAATTTTCTTATTATTTTATTTTTTAAAATTATTGTTAAAGTGTTCCAGATATCCATAATTATTGAAACATTCTTTCATTAGACTTATAATTTCATCTTTACTTTTACCATTTAAATCTGCTTCTAAATCATCTATAGAATGGGAATTAACGTCAAATAATTTTTTTGCACTTAAATCATACGCCAAAAATTCACTTATATCAATTGAATTAAATTTTGTAAAAGTTTCAATTATTCTTCTTATTGGATTAAGTAATATCCCCGCTTCAATATAGTCATTATTATATAAAAATTTCAATTCATACCATAAACTTTGATAACTTGTTTTAAAATCATCTTCATCCTTCTCTATAAATTTAATAGAAGTTAATTGATTTGTATTATAGAATCTAATAAATTTATTATCTTTATAATTACATCTAAATTTTACATTTAAATAAAAATGAATATTATGAGTCATTATTATTAAATTTTTATATTTCTCTTTTTCTTTACAAAATTTGTTTAATATTTGAATTATTAAATATTGCATAGTGTCATCATTTGAATTCATAGGGTCATCAAAAATGATAATTTTTTCTTTTACTTCATCTGTAATTTCATCAATTTTTTTCATAAAATATAAAAAAGCAATAATATTCTTTTCTCCTGTAGATAGTTCATTTATGGGCCTGATTTCAGAATTTCTTTTAGATTTTATTAAATAATGATTTTTAGTATCTTTTTCTTTTGATAATATCAGCTCAAAATTTACATATAATCTCAATAATTTATTTATTTCATTAACACATTTTTCCTCATTTATTGTTTTATTTCTCAAAATAGATATTTTTTTATTTTTAGTTAAAACATCTCCTCGATATTTATCAATTAAAATATTAATCTCTTTTATATTTAATTCTGTTATTTTAACTTTCTCCTTCAATTCATTTACTTGCTTCTTTTTCTCTTCATAGCCATATTCATTTATTTTTTTCTTTATAATATTTAATCTTAGCTTTTTTATTGCTTTTTCAACTGTATTTTTACGATCATCTTCATTATTGGCATCAACTAATTTATTATATTCATTTATTTTATCATTAATATTATTAGGAATCTCAAATATCAAACTTTCACCTTCAACATAAATATTTGTTTTTTTTTGAATTAAACTTTCTTTTAATCTTTCCAAAAATTTTAGACTTTCTTCTCTATTATTTAATATTTCAATCAATATCTCAAATGCATTTTGCTTATAATTTTCATAAAAATCTATATCAATTTTATCTTTCCCTATCTCAAAACTTTTTAATATTTTTATATTTAATTCGATTTCACAAATATTTTTTTCAATTTTATCTAAAAATTTATTAACTGCTTCCACAGAAAAATATTCTTGTAATTCTATGTATCTTTTTTCACTAATTTCATTCCCACAAAAAATACATATGTCATTAGGTTTATGTATTTTCAAACCTTTTTTAATAAAATCTTTTTCTTCATTTGACACTTCTATTAATATTTTTTCTTTTTCTACTTTTTTAGAAATTATGTTATTGATTTTTATATATAGTTGTTCTAAATTTAATTCTATATTTTCTATTTTTTTTGCTTTTTTTTCACCTGATTCTATTAATTTTATTAATTTTTTTTCTTCATCTAATTTTAATTCCTTAGACTCAAGGATTTCATTAATAAAATCATTTTTATTATAATTTATTTTTGATATTCTAGGACTCTCTTTTCTTTTTATTTCTGAAGCTGATTTTGAACAAAAATTATCTAATTCATTATTTATTTTTATTAATTCATTTTCATATTTCAACTTTAATTTTAAAACTTCTTCTTTTTCTTTATTTCTTATTTCTAAATCTAAATTTATATTATTAATATCTTGTTCTAAATTTTCAATTTCTTTTTCAATCTCAATATTCTTTTCACCAAGAATTATTGAATTTAGCTTTTTATTTTCACCTAAAACCCCTTCAAATCCATTAAAAATTCTCACATCATGATTTAAAAATTGTTCTTTTATTTCTCTTGAAAAAGTTGTTTTCCCAGTTCCATTTTTACCAAATATAAAATTAACCTGTTTATCTAATATTAACTCATTGACATTAAAAATATCGCTTTTACTTAAATCTACCTTCAATTCTTCCATGACATCATTCCCTATTTATAAATTATCATTCTTAATACATTATAACCCATATTTCAAAAAATAGCTTTATTTTTTTTATTAATTGTCTGTATTAATATAAGAATGTAGGACATTAGTAAAATTTAAAAGGAAGGAGATAGAAATTCAAACATGATTAAATAACTTAATATTAGATATTAAGTATAGTATAATATTCTTTTAGTAACATCGATAGGAGAATATGATATGACTTTAAACTTAATAAATAATATTGAAATAAATACTGTTATGGATTTATACAAAATAAAGAAAATAATGGAAGCAGAAGCTATAGAAAAGGTAAATTATTCAGAACTAGGTAGAGAACTTAATAAAGATCCAAGGACA
>NZ_WOEI01000021.1 GCF_009733925.1 Streptobacillus canis
AAAATAGTTATACACAGGTAGGAGAAGTATCGGTAGTAGAACAAATGGGAAATGAAGAATATATCTACTTTAAACTAGCAGGATTACAAATGACATGTAGAATGAATGTAGATGGAATAAGTGATACTAACAAACATGGAAGTGAGAGATTCTACTTTGATACAAGTAAAGCACATATCTTTGATATAGAAACAGAAGAAAACATAAGTTTATAATTTGATATTTTTCTTTCTTTAATTTATATATAAATCCCCTTTATGGGGATTTTTTATTGACAAATATTTTAAATGAATATATTATATAATAAAAAAATATGGAGAGTGTAATGTCTATTAAACAGGTAGTTGATGAAATAGTTGATACATATAGAACTAATGATCCAAGTAGTATTGCTAAAAAAGCAAATATTGAGGTAATGTATAGAGAACTTGGAAATATAAAAGGATTTTATAAAAAAATGGGAGAAATGAAATTTATTGCAATAAATGATGACTTATCAGAATTTATGGAGAAAATGGTATTAGCACATGAATTGGGTCATGCCTTTCTACATGATGATGATGCTATAGAATTTAAAGAAAATTTCATTAATGCATCTTCATTTTTAGAAAAAGAAGCAAATACTTTTGCAGCTTATTTATTATTTGGATATATGAATGAAGAAGAGGAAGAGTATTATTTAGTGGATGATGAAGAAGAAAGAATATTTAGATATTTAAAAGGATTGATAAAATAAAAATGCGTTGGTTTTTCCAACGCATTTCTTATTTTATTATTTATTAATCTACTAAAGTTGATAATAATTCTGCCATTTCTTCAACTGCTTTTTCAGCACTTGGACCTTCAGCAGATACTGTTACTTCAGCGTCTTTTTTAATACCTAGAGATAAAATTTTTACTAAAGAATCAGCTTTAGCTTCTTTACCATTGTATGATAACATGATTTGAGTTCCATCTTCTTTGAATTCTTTAGCTTTTTTAACTATAACTGAACCTGGTCTTGTATGTATTCCAGTTTCGTTAATAATTGTTACTGTTTTTGACATATTTTCTTCCTCCTAGAATTTATATATATAAGTAGATTTTACACTACATTTTAATGTTTGTCAACCTTTTATTATTGTTATAATTTCAATTCATAATCGATATTTTCAAGTAAGTCTCTATTAGTGGAATATCTCTTAATTAAATCCATTAAAAACTTAAGTGCTTCAGCTTCGTTAAGCTTTAATAAGAATTTTCTTAATTTAAGTATTGCCTCGAATTCTCTTTTTGAATAAAGTAATTCTTCTTTTCTTGTACCACTTTTTAGAATATCAACAGCAGGGAAAAGTCTTAATTGTTGAAGAGTTCTATCTAGGACTAATTCCATATTACCTGTTCCTTTAAATTCTTCAAATATTACTTCGTCCATACGACTTCCAGTTTCTATTAATGCTGTAGCAAGTATAGTTAAACTACCTCCACCTCTTATCTTTCTAGCAGCTCCTAAGAACTTTTTAGGCATGTAAAGAGATTTAGGATCTATACCTCCTGAAAGTAGTTTACCGCTTGAAGGCATTTCTATATTATATGATCTTGCAAGTCTTGTTAAACTATCCATTAATATTACTATATCATTACCTTTTTCAATTTCTCTTTTTGCAGCTTCTAAAACTTTTTCAGTAACACTTAAATGAACTGAAGTATTTTCATCGAATGTTGCAGCAAAAATTTCAGCATTTTTAACATTTTCTTTTATATCAGTAACTTCTTCTGGTCTTTCGTCAATTAATATTATCCAAACTTGTACATCTTTATTGTATTTTAATATATCATTTGCTAAATCAGAAAGTATAGTAGTTTTACCAGCTTTTGGAGGGGCAACTATTAATCCTCTTTGTCCTTTACCAATAGGAGCAATTAAATCAATAATTCTTGAAGAATTAGTTCCTTCTCCTAAATCTAATCTTTCTATAGGATATGAAGGTATTAAATCATCAAACATTGGTCTTTGACGACTTAGTTCACCTTTTTCACCATTTACATATATTAATCTTAACAATCCAAAATTTTTCTCATCATTTAGTGGCTTTCTTACTTCTCCAACTATTACATCTCCTTGTCTTAAACCAAACTTTTTGATTTGAGAGTTAGAAACGTAAACATCTATATTTTGAGGTGTATTTCTTAAGAAACCATATGTTTCATTTATTATATCTAATTCACCATAAGAATATATTAATCCTTGATCGGTAGCAAGACTATAACATAATCTATTTAATAATTCCATTTTAGGGATAGTAGAATATCCTTCAATTTTTTGCTCTTTAGCAAGTTTTCTTAAATTGGTAAGACTAAGATTACCTAATTCATCTAAAGTAATTTCTTCCATTTTAATTCCTTTCCTATTTATGAAATCCTATATCTGCAGGATTAATATCACCAGATATATGTAATATTTCTCCACCCATATTTTCAAATTCTTTTCTTAATTCTAAAACTTTTTGAATTAAAGAAATAGTGTCCTCATCAATATTATCTTCTTTATATCTACCTAATGACCAAAAATCAATAATTAATTTTGAATCTCCACATATTTTTTTTACATTGTATTTTAAAGCGTATTTTAAGGCAATAAATAATCCTGTTAATTCACCAAAGTTATTTGTACGATCTTTATTTAAAAAATAGTTTCCATATTGATTGATTTTTTCATGCGGCATTATGAAAGGTAGAAGTGAATCACCATATACATCACATACTTTAACTTCTACAGTAACTTTTCTACCAGTTCCTGAGTCAAAGTATATGGCATCTTTGTATAATTCTGAAGTTTCTCTAGATTTTGGAGTGTATAAAGCACCAGATTCAAGCCATTCTGTTGCTTCTTTTTCGTTATTAAATTTTTTAAATCTTGCATTCTTACCTTTAGTAAGAGCCTGACATTCATTCCAAGAGTTAACTATACCATATTGTTTTTCTTCCTCTAGATAATATGCATATACCATATTTATTCCATATCTTTAATATCAACAACATTAAAGTTTGCTGATTTTACAAAGTATTTAATCATATCATTTGATGTTACTGTATTTAAAGAAAGTGTTATAGAATTATCATCTAAATCAGCTTCTAAATCATCAACTTCAGGAAGACCTAAAAGTATAGTAGAAATTTGTTTAACTTGTTTTACCTCGTTGAAATTTTCTAGTGTAATTTTCTTTTTCATATTTAATACCTCTCATTGATTTTATATATTAATTATATCAAAAAGACTAGTTAAAGTAAAGCTTGGAGTAAATAAAAAGTTGTGGTGAAAACCACAACTTTTATATGTTTATAAATTATATTTTATATTTATCTCTAATTTTATTTTTGTAAATATCTGCTTGAGTACCATATATTAATTGAACTCCGTTTCCAGATCTTATTACACCTTTTGCTTGTAAAGCTTTCCATGTGTCATCTCCACTTACTTTTTCAGGATCTTTTACTGTAACTCTTAATCTTGTTATACAAGCATCTATATTTTCAATGTTTTCAACTCCACCTAAGTTAACTACTATTTCATCAACTATAGATTTTTCTTCTTTAGAAGCATTGTAATCACTTCTAGTATATAATTTGTTTTCTCCACCTTCTCTACCTGGAGTAGCAAAGTTGAATTTAAGGATTAAGTATTTAAATATGAAGTAGTATAATACAGCGTAAACAGGTCCTAAAATTAAGATCCAGTAGTATGAAGTTTTAGCTGGTCCTTGTAATAATCCGAAGAATGTAAAGTCAATAATTCCACGAGAGAATGTTATACCAACTGCAACGTTTAATACATACATTAACATATATGCAATTCCTTCTAAAACAGCATGTATTACATATAATACTGGTGCAACGAATAAGAATGTGAATTCTATTGGTTCTGTAATACCAGTTAAAAATGATGTTAAAGCAGCAGATAATAAGATACCTTTTATAATACCTTTATTTTCATCTTTAGCTGTGTGATACATAGCAAGTGCAGCAGCAGGTAATCCGAACATCATTGGAAGGAATCCTCCTGTCATTGTTTTAGTAGCAGCAGCACTAAAGTGTTTTATAGTAGGATCAGCAAGTTGTGCGAAGAATATATTTTGTCCTCCTGCAACCATAACTCCAGCAACTTCTTCGTATCCTCCAAGTTGAGTATACCAGAATAATGGGTAAATTGCATGGTGTAATCCAAATACATTTAATAATCTCATTGTAGTACCATAGAAGAATGTTCCTATTGCCCCTGTAGCAGCAAATAATTCTCCAGCTTTAACTATTAATAAGAAAATGCTTGGCCAGATGAAAGGGAAGATTGCAGCTATAGGGATGAAGATTAATATTGTCATAACTGGAACTAATCTATTTCCACTAAAGAATGCTAAGTAATCTGGTAATGTTTTATCAGAGAATTTGTTAGTAATTAATGCAGAAGTTATACCTGTTACAATACCTCCAAATACTCCAGTTTGTAAAGTGAATATACCTAATTCTCTAGCATATAATGCAGCAGTACCTCTTGCAGCTGATTCTGTTAACCCTGAAGCAAGTAATGCATCATAAGTAACCATATCAGGTGTAATTCCTTTAAATGTAAGAATAGTGTTAATAATTGTATGGAATAGTAAGAATCCTAAAACAGCTGAAAGAGCAGCAGTTTCTTTATTCTTGTTAGCCATTCCTATTGCAACCCCAACTGCAAATAATAATGGTAAGTTAGCAAATACAAATAATCCTACGCTAAAGAATAATTGCATTAAATAATTAATTGGTGTACCTGGTGCTAAGAATGTTAGGTTATATGTGTTAATTAACACTGGGTTAGTAAATGATCCCCCAACACCTAGTAATATTCCCGCCATAGGTAATACAGCTATAGGCAACATAAATGCTCTACCTATTTTTTGTAATACAGAAAAAAAGTTGTTTTTCATCTTTTTCCATCCTTTCATATTATATATGTTTACATAAGTATACCATATAATTGTGAATAGTCAACTTACAAAAAATAGCTGCAAAAATGCAGCTATTATGATAGTCCAACTATATTTCCTTTTTCATCTATATCTATGTGCTCTGCAGCTGGTACTTTTGGTAAACCAGGCATATCCATAATATCTCCAGCCATTACTACTAAGAATCCTGCTCCTGCAGAAATATTAATATCTGTAACTTTAAATGTGAAGTCTTTTGGTCTTCCTAAAAGTTTAGGATCATCAGAAATTGATGCTGGTGTTTTAGACATACAAATTGGTAAATTTGCAAATCCTTTTTCAGTAAATAATTTAACTTTTTCTAAAGCTAATTCTGAATATTCAATATCTTTTGCTCCGTAAATTTCTTTACAAATAGTTTCGATTTTTTCTTCTATACTTTGATCTAATGAATATAGGTATTCGAATACTGAATTAACATTTTCAGATGGAATTTCTTCAACATAGTCTAAAACTTCAACTATTTCTTTAACTAAAGCCTCAGCACCTTCTCCACCTTTAGCGTGTATTTCAACTGGTACAGCAACAACACCTTTAGTCATAGTGAAGTCTTTAATTGTATTTAAGTCTTCTACAGTGTCATCAGCGAATTTATTAATTGCTACAACTACTGGTAAGTTGAATTTTTTAATATTTTCAATATGTTTTTCTAAATTTTCAAGTCCAGCTTCTAAGTTTCCACTACCGTGATGTTTAAGTGCTCTTACAGTTGCTACAAGTACTACCATATCAGGTGTGATTGAAGCTTTTCTACATTTAATATCGAAGAATTTTTCAGCTCCTAAATCTGCAGCAAATCCTGCTTCAGTTACAGTATAGTCTGAAAGTTTTAAAGCAAGTTTAGTTGCTAATATTGAATTACATCCATGTGCTATATTTGCAAATGGTCCACCATGTATGATAACTGGTGTATTTTCAGTAGTTTGTACAAGGTTTGGTTTAATTGCTTCTTTTAATAATACAGCAGCAGCACCATGAGCATTTAAATCTTTAGCATAAATAAATTCTCCATGAATATTTTTAGCTACTATTATATTTCCTATTTTTTCTTTTAAATCATGTAAGTCTTCAGCAAGACATAATATAGCCATTATTTCACTTGCAACAGTAATCTTGAATGCTGCATCATGAACAGGACCGTTAATTTTACTTCCTTGTCCAATAGTTATATTTCTTAATGCTCTATCATTCATATCAAGTACTCTTTTGAAATAAATACTATTTAAATCTATTTCAAGCTCATTACCTCTATTTAAATGGTTATCTAGCATAGCTGCAATTAAGTTATTTGCAGATGTGATAGCATGGAAATCTCCAGTAAAGTGTAAGTTAATATCTTCCATAGGTAATACTTGTGAATAACCTCCACCAGTAGCTCCACCTTTTAATCCAAATACAGGTCCAAGAGACGGTTCTCTTAAAGCTGCAATAGAAGAATATCCAAATTTATTGAATCCTTGAGTTAATCCAACAGAAACTGTAGTTTTTCCTTCACCATATGGAGTAGGAGTAATAGCAGTAACTAAGATTAATTTTCCATTAGCTTTTGATTCTAATCTTTCTAAAATGTCTAAATTTAATTTAGCCTTGTATTTTCCATAAAATTCAATGTCGTTTTCTACACCTATTTTTTTAGCTATTTCTTCAATAGGAAGTAATTTTGTTTTTTGTGCAATTTCTATATCTGTCATTTGAACACCACCTTATTTAGTTTTCTTAATTTTATCACACTTATGTAAAAAAATCTATTTAAGTCAAAAAATTAACGAAGTAAAAAGAATATTTTCAAAAATTAATATTGTAAAATTAGAAAAAATGAGGTAAAATTTTATAAAGATAAAAACTTGACAAATTTTTCGGGGGAAGATATAATAAATTGAAGATTTTTATAATGTTAAAAGAAAGGAGGAAAAAGTATGAAAACGGTATATAAAAGAAGTATTTCTAAAATGCTTACTGGTATAGTAGGAGCACCTATAGGTGGGGTTATAGTTGCAGGAATTGCTTCATTTTTCTTAGACACTAAAAATGCAGTTGGAATAGGAATTTTTATTTGTCTAGTTTTATTATACATGGCTATATTCTCAGATAATATAAAGTTTGAAATCGAAGGAACTACTTTTAGATACTTTGTGAGAAATAAGCTGGTTAAAGAATATGAATTAAAAGGCGCAAATGTATCATATAATATTAAACAATCTTCTACAGCAGATGATATGAATTTATATATCAATGGAGATACAATTGATTGTGCACCATTAGGGATAAATAAGTTTGAAATGATGTTTTATCAAATAGAAAAATTAACTGGAATTAAACAAAAAATTATAGTAGGAGGAAAGAAAGATGAGTAAAAATTTAATATTAATATATGGAGGTATTTTATCTTTATTTGCAATTTTTACAATTGTTTCACATTTCATGAATAAAAAAGCAATGTTAAAAAGTGGAGACGAATTTTTATCTAAACATCCAAATGCAATAAAAGTATTTACAAAAAGTGGTGGATTTATTGTAACAGATGTAATGAATGTAAGAAAAGTAAATGGAGAATATGCAACGTTATTTAGTAGTAAAGAAGGAGAAGGATTTTATGCATTACCTGGTAATAATGAAATAGTTGCAGAATTTTCTTGGACTAGACCTGGAGTATTACATAAGACAGTAACAACTTCAACTGGTGAAACTACTTTTGAAGTTGAATTAAAATCTGGAAGAGATTACATACTTACTTTTGATAAAAAAGAATCTACATTTAAAATTGATGAAAAATAGAAATAGTGAGGGTGCTAAAATATTTTAGCATCTTTTTTTGTTGTTTGATTTTACTAAAGTTATATGGTAAAATATGGTGAGGTAGCACAAGGGGTGAAAAGTGAGTGAAATTGAATTACTTGAAGAGTTAATTGGAGTGGTTGAAAAAAAGAAAACAGCTTGTTTACAAGCAAGAGAAATAATAGAAAAATATGGTAGTATTTCAAATGTTTTAAGAGAAGATGTTAAGGTATTTGAAAATTTAAGTATGCTTTCTAAAAATTCAAGAAAGATATTTGAATGTATAACTAAGATATATAGACATATAATTTATGAAGAATGTTTTGGGGAAGAAAATAAAATTTCTTGTTTTGAAGAATTAGTAAAATACTTAAAGTTTCATTACAAAGATATGGAAAGAGAAGTCTTTAAAATACTTTATTTTAATTCTAAAAATATTTTGATAAAAGATGAAAATATCTTCTATGGAACTATAGATAGAAGTATAGTTCATGTTAGAGAGATAGTAAAAAATACCATGAAATACAATGCTAAGTCTATTATAGTGGTACATAACCATCCTAGTGGTAGTTTAGATCCATCTAAGGATGATAAAATGTTAACGGAAAAATTGAAAGAATTATTGGAATTTTTAGATGTTAGATTATCAGATCATTTGATAATTTCTAATAAAGGTTATTATAGTTTTTTAGAAAATGGAGATATTTAAGGAAGAGGTAAGAATGAATATAGTAAATATTAGATTTAGAAAGACAAAAAAAGTTTATCCTTTCTATATTGAAAATGTTGATGAGTATAAGAAAGGTGATTATGTTATAGTTGAAACTATTAGAGGAAATCAAATAGGAGTAGTACTAGGAGAGAATAAGTTAAATAATGTAAACTTAGAAACTGAAGAAGAGGATTTAAAAATAAGAAAAGTAAAAAGAAAATTAACTGAAGAAGAAGTTAAAAAATTAGATGAATTAGATGAAAAAGCCAAAGAAGCTTATTTCATTTGTAAAAAAATAGTTAAAAGAGTATTACCAGAAATGAATCTAGTAATAGGTGAATATATGTTTGGTGGAGAAAAATTAATATTTTACTTTACTGCAGAAGGAAGACTTGATTTTAGAGAATTAGTTAAAGAAGTAAATAAAGCATTTAATAGAAGAGTTGAATTTTATCAAATAAAATATAATGATGAAGGAAGAATACTTAATTCATTTGGAAAATACGGAAGAGAAATATATTGGTAAAAAAGGCTAGAGCAATCTAGTCTTTTTAAAAAATTAAATCAAGAAAGGTTAAATTATGGATATAACTATAGTGATTTCTATTATACAGATTATTATTTTTTTAATATTTGTTTTTGGACTTTTTAGAATAATTACAGGAAAGATAAAAATGGGAATATTTTCTATGCTGCTATCTGTAGTATTGTATTTAGTATTTGTATATATTTTTGATTATTTGATTATATATTAAGATTGATATAGTAAGTAGAGAATTTTTATTCTCTTTTTTTTTATTATAAAAAATGGTATAATGTATATGGTTCTAAATACTTTAGGAAGTAGGAAATATTAGAAATGGAGCATTATTTAGAGAGTGTAGATTTAAAATTAAATTATGGGTCTGGGGCCTTAAATATTACGACGGATGCATTAGATTTAGTAGAATTTGTGAAGGGAAGTTTAGTAAATAATTTTGATTCAGGTGAATTTTTAGATATAGGAGCTGGAATAGGAACACTAACCTTTTTATTATATAAACAAAAAAATTTTAGCAAATTTCATGCAATAGAAATACAAAGAGATGTATATGATTTGTTAGTATCTAATATTTTATTAAATAATATAGATATAAAGGTATATAATATGGATATTAAGGAATTTAAAAGTGATGTTAAGTTTAAATTTATTATTTCTAATCCACCATTTTACAAAACTAATAGTGGATTTATGCCACAAGATGAAGTTTTAAAAATATCTAAATTTGAAGTAAGTTTAAAACTTTCAGAATTGCTTGATAGTGTAGATTTATTATTAGATGAATCTGGATATTTTTTTTTAATATTACCTATAGAGAGAGATAAAGAATTAAGAAAAGATAATAGATTTATTGTAGAAAGTTATAAAGAACATTCTAGAGGTAAAAAGACCTTTATAACTTATCTTTTAAGAAAGAGGAATTATGATAAATGAATATGGCGAAATAGTAGAAGTACTAATGGATGATAAAATAAAGGTTGAAAGAATTACATCTAATTCAAATACAACAGATTTTATGATATCTGATATAGATGAATATGTTTATTTATTAGAAGGAGAAGCTAAACTTTTAATAAATGAGCAAGAGATACTTTTAGAAAAAAATTCAGGTTATTATATTCAAAAAAATACAAGACATAAAGTAACTTATACAAGTATTGATTGTAAATGGCTTTGTGTGTTTATAAAGGAGTAGTATGATAGTAGGGTTAACAGGTTCTATAGGTGTAGGTAAAAGTAAAATTTTTGATTTCATTAAAACTGTAATGAAAGATGAAGCTAAATATATTGATGCAGATAAAATTACAGCAGAACTATATTCTTGTGATGAAGTTAAATCTTCTTTATTATCTATGTTTGGAACATTTGATAAAAAAGAAATATCTAAAATAGTTTTTTCTAATACAGAAAAGCTAGCAATGCTTAATAAATATATGCACAAGATTATTATTGAAAAATTAGAAAATGAAATTGAGAATTGTGAAATGGAATATATGTTTTTAGATGTTCCTTTAGTATATGAACTTAAATTAGAGTATCTATTTGATAAAATAATAGTAGTTTATGCACCGAGAGAAAAGCAGATAGAAAGAATAATAAATAGAAATGATTTAACACGTGATGAAGCAATTTCTCGTATTGAAAAGCAAATAGATATAGAAATTAAAAAACAAAAAGCAGATTATATTATAGATAATTCTGGAGATATCGATCAAAGCTATGTAAATACTTTAGATATCTTAATGAAAATAAAGTTAGGAGGTAAATAATGGAAGTAAAAAGTGCAGAATATTCAAGAAGTTGTATTAGACTTGCTGATTATCCAGAAAAAATGAATAAAACTGAAATAGCATTTGTTGGAAGATCTAATGTTGGTAAATCATCATTAATAAATACTATAGTTAATAGAAATAACTTAGCTAGAACAAGTAAAACACCAGGTAGAACACAACTAGTAAACTTTTTCTTAGTTAATAAAGATAGATATTTCGTTGACTTACCAGGTTATGGATTCGCAAAAGTACCTGCAAATGTTAAGAAGAACTGGGGAAATATTATATCAGAATACTTAAACTCAGAAAGAAAAAAAGTAGTATTTGTATTATTAGATATTAGACGTGTACCAAGTGGTGAAGATATAGAAATGTTAGAGTATTTAGAACATTATGACATAGAATACTATATAGTATTTACAAAATGTGATAAACTTTCAAATAATGAGAAGTTTAGACAACTTAAAGAAATTAGGAAAAAATTAGAATTTAGTAACGAAGATGTTTTCTTTCATTCTTCATTAAAGAATACAGGAACAACTGAAATATTAGATTTTATTGATAAATTATAATTTAAAAGGAGAGATGAAAATGACATTATTAGTAATTTTAGGAGTAGTAGCAGTAGTTGTATTATGGGCAATAGGAATATATAATAAATATGTTGGTCTAGAAACAGAAAATCAAGAAGCATTTAGTAATATAGGTACTTTTTTACAAAAGAGATTAGATTTAATACCTAATTTAGTAGAAACAGTAAAAGGTTATGCAAAACATGAAAGTGAAACATTACAAGAAGTAGTAGAAGCAAGAAGTAGAATGCTTAAATTAGATTTAAATGATGTTAAAAATTTAGATGAGATTAGAAAAATAGAAAATGAATTAACTAAAACTTTAAAATCAATAATGGCTTTAAGTGAGTCTTATCCAGATTTAAAAGCAAATATAAACTTTTTAGAATTACAAAAATCTTTAACTGATATAGAAAATCAGATTGAAGGTGCAAGAAGATACTATAATGCAACAGTAGGAGATTTAAATACATTTGTTAGAAGATTTCCTGTAATATTACTTGCTGGAGTATTAGGATTTAGAAAAGCAGAATTCTATAAAGAAGATGTAGAAGCTAAAAGCGCGCCAAAAGTGAGTTTTTAATATGAAAAAAATATTTATTTTTTTCTTTATATTTATTTCAATGTTTGCTTTTTCAGCTGAAAGTATATCAAATTTTGAAATGGATCTAGTAGTAAAACAAAATGGTGTACTAGATGTAACAGAAAGAATAACATATATTACAGATACTGAAGGCAAAAGAGGAATATATAGGATAATACCATTTAAATATGATAATGGTTCATATTTAAAGTTTGAAGATAGGGTTAAAGTTGAAGGGTTTGATGTTAGGTATAAAGACTTTGATGATGAAGTTGGACTATATAGTGAAGTTGAAGAAAATGTAATGGTATATAGATTAGGTAAAAGTGATGTGTTTTTACCTGCTAATAAAGAGATAACATACGAAATTAAATATAGTGTATATAATGTTATAAGAACTTCTGAAGACATTAAACAAATATACTTTAATGCATTAGGAAATTATTGGGAAATGCCTGTTGAAAAATTTAAACTAACTATTACAGGCATTAAAGGTGATGTTGAAGCATTTACAGGTTATGTAGGTGAAACAAATAAAGATTATGAAATTAAAGAAATAGAAAATGGTTATGAGATTACTACAACAAAAGTAAGTAATCCAGGAGAAGGACTATCATTTCTATTAAATTCAACTTCTTTTGAATATTCAACAATTAATTTATGGTATAACAGAATTAAAGCCTATCCATTAGTGATAGTATTAGGAATTTTATTCTTACCTATAATTCTAATTAATTTTTTAATTGCAAGAATAAAAAGTAAACTTAGATTTAAAAAATCAATAATGGTTGAATATTTGCCACCAGAAATTTCAGCATTAATAGCTAAAAGAATGGTAGGTAAAAGAGGATACTCAACTAGCTTTATTGTTGTATTATTTATGTTAATACAAAAAGGAATAGTTAAATTAAGAGAGAAAAATCCTGAGTATGAAAACTATGAAGAATACGTAGTAAAAGTTGGAGAAGAAGTACATCATAAGAAAAAAGATTTTGATGATTATGTTGAAAAACAATACTATATAGATGTAGAGGCTTATGAATATTATAAATCTCAATTATCAAAAGAAGAAAATATATTTTTAAATAAAATGTTACTTCATAAAAATGATATTTTTAAATCTAACATGGCAATAGCTGAGCTTGAAGGAAGTTTAAAAAATATTTTTGATAATGTTTATTCAAGAGAATATGAAATATCTGTTTATAAATATTTTTTTATCGTATTATTTCTGTTTTTATTTGTTGTTTTTGGTATAATAATGTTTGTAGGTTCAGGAATATTTTCGGAGTTCCCTATAGTTATAGCATTGGGGTTATTAATGTTCTTTACATTAGCTAATGCAGGAAGCGTAAAAAAATATACTGAAAAATATAATGAAGAATTTCCAAAGGCAAAAGGGTTTGAAAGATTCTTACAAAAAACTGAGGTTGATAGACTAAAATTCTTTAAAACAGAAGAAGAAGTAATTGCATATTTTAGACAAATATTACCTTTTGCTATAGCATTTGGTTTAGAAAATCAATATTTAAAAATGCTTGATAATGTAATTTCGAGTATGTCTTTAAATACTGAAAGAGTTCATAATTATTTACATTATTCACATATATATAATAGACCATATTATGATAGAGTGATTAATAAGAGTATAAGTGAGACTATAAATAACAGTAAAAGACATGGTGGAGGATCATCATTTTCAGGAGGATTCTCATCTTCAGGTTCATCTGGTGGTGGATTTGGAGGAGGAGGGGGAAGAAGTTGGTAATAAAAAAGCAGAAAATACATTTTTGTATCTTCTGCTTTTTATTATTCTATTTCAATAAATGTTACATTTTCATAAGCAAGTAATCTTTCTGATAATCCAACTTTATCAAAGTTTTTAAATGTTAACATATCTATTTCAATATCAATAATACTTCCATTTTTACTAATATTTACATTTTCTATAACAAC
Organism: Streptobacillus canis; assembly: GCF_009733925.1. NCBI lineage: Bacteria > Fusobacteriati > Fusobacteriota > Fusobacteriia > Fusobacteriales > Leptotrichiaceae > Streptobacillus > Streptobacillus canis. Next base: position 13,915 of record NZ_WOEI01000021.1, read on the forward strand.
ATTATCTTTAATAATTTCGAGCTTTATTTTAGGGAAGTCTTGTAGAACTTCATTCATTTTTAGATATAACTTATATCTATTACCTTCATTTTTATGTAAGAAGGCACTTTTATGCATTACTGTTTGTAGTAATAGCATGATTACAGTTACAGCAAAACCTAAAAATACTAATCCTGATCCTATTGCCATTCCAACTCCAGCAGTTCCCCATATTCCAGCAGATGTAGTAAGTCCTGTAATAACATTATTATTTCTAACAAATATTATTCCAGCACCTAGGAATCCAACTCCGCTTACTATTTGAGATGCAACACGTGAAGCATCAAATTTAATAGAATCTTCAAACCCATATTTTGAAATTATCATCATAAGTGCTGAAGAAACAGCTACTATAGCATGTGTTCTTACTCCAGCACCTTTATTTTTACTTGTTCTTTCATAACCAATGGCAGCACCACAAAAACATGCTAAAAGTATTCTACCTAAGAATACAGCGTTTTGCATACTTGACATTATAATATATGGATTGAATTTTGATCAAATGCAAAACTCAAACTATCTCCAATTTTCTTAATTTCTTTTCCATGAGGGTTATTTAACACGATTTCAATAATTTCATCTTCGTTTTTAACTTCATATTCGTGATTTTCTCCCATGAAAATACTTTTTGAAACTTCTAAAGTATGTTTAGATTCAGTAAATTTAATAGATTCTGGTCTGATTACAACTTTAACATCACTACCAACTTCATAGTTTACAGCTTCATTTACTAGGTACTCTTGTCCTAATATTGAAATTAAAGTATTTTCTCCTCTGTGTTCTAATATTTTAGCATCTAATATATTTGCTCTACCAATGAATTTAGCAACAAATTCAGAATTTGGTTTTTGGTATATTTCTTGAGGTGATCCAACTTGAGCAATTTTACCATCTTTCATAATTACTATTTTATCTGAAAGTGCCATAGCTTCAGCTTGATCATGTGTAACATAGATTGAAGTTATTCCAACTTCTTGTTGTAATTTTCTTATTTCATCTCTCATGTGTAATCTTAATTTAGCATCTAAATTTGATAATGGTTCATCAAATAATAGAACTTCAGAGTTCATTATTAATGCTCTTGCAAGTGAAACCCTTTGTTGTTGTCCTCCAGACATTTGTGAAGGTACACGTTCTGCAAAGTCTTCCATTTTCATTAATTTTAAGATTTTTTCTACTCTTTGTTTAATTTCTTCTTTAGGTCTTTTTTGTATTCTTAATCCATATGCAATGTTATCATAAACATTCATGTGAGGGAATAATGCATAGTTTTGGAAAACCATTGCTATTCCTCTTTTATCTGGAGTTAAATATGCTATGTCTCTACCACTCATAGTGATATGTCCTTCACTTGGAGTTTCAAATCCAGCTATCATTCTTAGTGTAGTAGTTTTACCACATCCTGATGGACCTAATAGACATACAAATTCTCCTTCTTCTATTGCTAAGTTTACATCTTCAACGGCAACTACTCTTCTACCTTTAGGTGTAAATACTTTAGTTAAATTTTGTATATTTAATTTAATTGGTTTACTCATTTTCTATCTCCCTGTTATTTAGTTTTAGGTTCAAATAATTTCATAAATAGTTTCATAACTAACATAAATACTGATACTATTACTATTAATATAGTACAGTATGCTGCTGCAATACCTATTCTACCTTGGTCAACATTATCCATGATAGTTGGAGTTAATAATTTCCATTTAGCTGAGATTAAGAATACAACAGTTGAAACTAGTGTCATTGATCTTGCGAATGAATAAATTAATCCAGATAAGAAAGCTTCTCTTATCATAGGTAATGTAATCTTAGTAAATGTTTGAGCAGTACTTGCACCAAGTATTGTAGAAGCTTCTTCTATACTTGGGTCTATTTGATCTAGTGCAGCTATTCCTGATCTAACTCCTACAGGTAATGATCTAATAATGAATGCCATTATGATAATAAATCCTGTACCTGTTAAAGTAGGTATTAAAGTAATGTTTGTAAATGGTATGTTATATACTTTGTTATAGCTTAGTGCATATCCTATCCCTATAATAGTTCCAGGAATTGCAAGTCCCATCATTACAGTAAATTCTATAAATGTTTTTCCTATAAATTTTTTTCTTACTATTAAGAAAGCTATTATCATAGAGAAAACTGATGCAATAAATGTTGCAATTATTGATAGAGTTGTAGTAGTTATTATTGGGTTAATTCTATTTGCAAATTTAAATATTTCTTTATAGTTATATAAGCTTAAAGTATTATCTATACCAAATAATTTAGTAAAAGAACTAATAGGTATTAATATATACATTCCAATTACACAAATTGAAAGTAATATTAATATTATGCTTGCAGTTACTGTAGCAAATTTAGTATCTATTAATTCTCTTGAACGAGAAGCTTTACCTGTTACAGTTATATATGATTTTGAGTTAACATAATATCTTTGTAAAGTAAACATTGAAATAGATATTGTAAGTAATATTACAGATAATGCAGAAGCTAAACCTAATTGATAGTTACCTATACCTTCTTGGAAGATTTTAACTGCTATAGTTGTAAATTTACCTCCAATAACAAATGGGTTAGCATAATCGGCTATAGATTGTATGAAAACTAATAAGAATGCATTTGCAAGTCCAGGTACCATTAATGGTAAAGTTACTGTAGTGAATACTTTAAATCTATTTGCCCCTAATGAACGAGATGCTTCTTCAACAGATGGATCTATATTGTTTAATAATCCAACTAACATCATGTATGCTATAGGGAAGAAACTTAATACTTGTACTAATACTAATCCATGGAATCCATAAATTTCATATTCAATTCCTAACAAACCACGTGTAATTAATCCAGTTCTACCGAATAATAATATAGTAGATAATGCTACAATAAATGGTGGTGAAATAATAGGTAGTAATGCTATAAAGTCAAACGCAGCTTTTCCTTTGATTTTAATATATACTGTTAAATATGCAAATATGAATCCAATAATTAATGAAATAATCCCTGTAGTAAATCCTAATACTAAAGTGTTAAGTATAATTTGTAAATTACCAGAATTTTTAAATGAATCTATATAATTTACTATACTAAAACTTTCGTTTACTCTAATACTTTCTAAAAATACATTGTATAGAGGCACTAAAATAAAGAAGGCTACTACGACGATTGAAAAAATTATAGTTACCATAAGAATAGGATCGTTAAGCATTTTCCTAAAATCTTTAAGGCTACTTTTAACTTTTAATTTTAAATCTGACATAAATAATCCTTTCAATAAAATACAAGGGTAGAGCCCCCTTGTATTTTAATATTTTTATTTTTCTGGTATTGTTGAACTAGTTTCTTTAGTATATTTTTCTACTAAATCTTTTCTGTTTTTTCCAGCCCATTCAAAGTCATAATTTATTAATTTAGTATCTTTAATTGGTTCTGCTTCTTCAGGATTTTGTGCATTTTTGTTAGTTAAGAATTGGAATGATCCAACTGTTTTACCTAATTCTTGCACTTCTTTAGTTAATACCCAATCAATAAATTTCTTAGCAGCTTCACTATTAGGTGCATCTTTTAGTAAAGCAACAGCTCCTATCTCATATCCTGTTCCTTCACTTGGAGCTGAAATTATTATATCAGAATATCCTTCTTTTTGATATTTAATAGCATCATGTAAGAAAGTAATTCCTAAAGCAACTTCACCAGTTCCAACCATTCTTCCTGGAGCTGTTCCTGATTTAGTATATTGTCTAATTTGTCCGTCTAATTGTTTGAAGTAAGCCATTGCTTGTTCTTCACCCATTAATTGTACTAATGATGCAAGCATAGTATATGCAGTTCCAGATGATCCTGGGTGAGCAACAACAACTTCACCTTTGAATTTAGGGTCTAATAAATCTGCCCAAGATTTAGGCATTTCTAATCCTTTTTCTTCTAAGATTTTTTTGTTTCCAACAAATCCTAAGTATCCAACGTAGATTCCTGTCCATCTTCCGTCACCTGATTTGAATTGGTCTAAGATTTCTTCAGATGTTGGTGATACGTAAGGCTCAATTAAACCTTCTGCATCAGCAGCGATGATACCATCAACTGGTCCACCATACCAAACTGAAGCAACCATGTTATTTTTTTCAGCTTTTAATCTTGCTAAAGTTTCTCCACTACTCATTCTTACGAATTCTGTAGGTATTCCTGTTTCTGCAGTAAATTGCTCAGCAATTAATGCAGCGTGATCTTCTTGTAATCCTGCGTAGAATACTAATTTTTCTTCTGTTTTAGGAGCAGATTCTGTGCTTCCTCCACAAGAAAATAAAAAAGCTCCAAAAAGGATACTCATTAATAATTTTTTCATTTTTTTCCTCCGATTGTAAAATAAAATATTTGTGCAATAGTATTATACTCTATAATCTAAAAAAAAGCTAGTTTATATTTAATTTGCATAAATTATACATAAGATTTAGCAATGAAAAAAATAATAAAATAAAAAAATATAGTCTTTATTAAATAAGTTTTAACGCTACTTCAAAGTATTTTTGAGTAGACATATATTTCATAATATGAAACATTTTTTATTTTATGATAGTGGAAATATATATTTTTTGCTTTTTTTCAAAAAAATATAGATATAGAAAAATATATATGTTAAAATTAGTTAGGTGATAAAATGAATTTGAGGAATATTAACAAGAAAATTGGAAATTTTACATTAAATGTAGATTTAGAACTAAAAAAAGGTGAAATTTTTGGACTTATCGGCAAATCAGGTAGTGGTAAATCAACTATTTTAAAAATTATACAAGGATTAATTAAACCTGATAGTGGAGAAGTATTGATGGATGAAAATGTTGAAATGGCTGCAGTATTTCAATCATTTAATCTATTAAATAATAAAGATGTTTATTCAAATGTAGAACTACCTTTAATATTGAAAAAGCAAAAAGATTTATCAAAGGTTGATAAAGTATTAAATTATGTAGGATTACTAAATAAAAAAAATGAATATATTTCATCTTTAAGTGGTGGACAAAATCAAAGAGTTGCTATTGCAAGAGCTTTAGTTTCAAACCCAGATTTACTACTTTGTGATGAAGTTACAGCATCCCTTGATAAGATAAACAAAAATGAAATTATTTCACTATTTAAAAAAATAAATGTAGATTATGGCACTACTATATTATTTGTAACTCATGAGTTAGATATTGCTAAAAAAATATGTGATAGAGTGGCAGTAATAGAAAATGGAAAAATTTTAGAAATATTTGAAGTAAATAAGGACTTAGAAGATGATAAAGAACTTACTTATCTAGAATATGCAAAAGAGGTGCTAAAATAATGGATTATTATACAATAGAATTATTAACAGCAATTAAAGATACATTTATTATGGTTCTAATTCCAACTATCTTTGCAATATTAATTGGGATACCTTTAGGTTCATTACTTTATTTAACTAAAAAGGATGGATTAAAAGAGAATATGTATATATATCTACCTATTAATATATATATTAATGTGGTAAGAAGTTTTCCTTTTTTAATCTTGGTTATTGTTTTAATACCGCTTACAAGATTAGTTTTTGGAACAGCGTTTGGATTATTACCAGCTAGTTTTCCTATATGTTTTGTAGCTGTAGCACTTTATGCAAGATTTGTTGAGCAATCATTTCATGATGTAGATCTAGGAATAATAGATGCAGCATTATCAATGAAGGCAACAAGTTTTCAACTAGTATGGCATTTCCTATTAGTAGAAGCTAGAAGTTCATTAGTTTTAGGATTAACTTCAAGTATAATTAGCTTCATTTCTTACTCTACTGTAATGGGTATAGTAGGAGGAGGAGGTATAGGAGATTATGCTATTAGATATGGTTATCAAGAATACAATTATCCTTTAGTATATAAGGTAGTATCAATAATGATAGTAATTGTATTTGCAATACAAATTATAGGGAACTATATATCAAAAAATTTAGACAAAAGAAGGAGAGATTCTTAATGTTAAAAAAATTATTATTATTTTTCACACTAGTGTTTACTACTTTAACTTTCTCTAATGATAAAGTTATTAAGGTTGCTGCTGCAGGTTATCCAATGAATGAAATAGTTAAAATTGCTGCAGAAGATTTAAAGAAACAAGGTTACGATGTACAAATTACATTACTTACAGATTATGTTACTGCTAATGTTGGATTAAATGCAAAAGATTTTGATGCAAACTTCCACCAACATGAGCCATTTATGCAAGTATTCAACCAAAGAAATAATGGGACTTTAGTAAAAGTTCAACCTATTTATGATGTACATATTGGTTTCTATTCTAAAAAAATAAAAAATAAGAAAGATATACCTGATGGAGCAAGAATTGCAATTCCAAGTGATCCAACTAATCAAGATAGAGCGTTAAGAATATTAGAAAAAGAAGGATTAATAAAATTAGGTAAAAATACAGGGTTAAATAGTATAAATTATATAGTAGAAAATAAAAAAGGATTAAAAATTACTCCTGTTGGAATACCATCACTTGTACAAGCTTATCAAGAATTTGATTTAGCTTTTAACTGGCCATCACATATGTTAAAAATAGGGGTACATGTTAAAGATGCACTATTCTTAGAAAAAGACTCTAAAGGAAGATTTGCAGTAATGTTAGCTGCAAGAGAAGATAATAAAAATAGTAAAAAAATTAAAGATTTAGCAAAAGCTATGACTTCTAAAAAAGTTAAGGACTTTTTATTGAAGAATTATAAAGATGAAGGTTATCCAATGTTTTAAGGATTTGGCGAGAAATATTCTCGCCATAATTTTTAAAAATACCATCTAAAATAAAAAAGTTGCAATTTAGTTCTAGTTAGTGTATAATAATTTGGAAATTATAAAAATAATTAAAAATTATATCTTGAATAATATTACTACTTATGGTATAATTAAAATCTAGAAAAGAGAAAATTAGGAGGTGTAGATATGCAAATTTGTGAAGTATTTGGGAAAAAAGTAGGTCATGGAAACTTAGTAAGTCACTCAAATAGAGCAACTAAAAGAATTTGGAGACCTAATCTTCAAACTATGAAATTAATGGTTGATGGTAAAGAAGTTAAAGTTAGAGTAAGTACAAAAGCTATGAAAACATTAAAAGGTAAAAATGAAGATCAAGTGAAGAAAATATTACTTGAAAATAAAGATAACTTAAGCTCTAGACTTTCAAAAATCTTATTTTCAGCAAATTAATAGTGAAATCACCTTTTTTTAGGGGATTCACATAGAAAAAGGTGTTATAAGACACCCTTTTTTTTATTCTATAGGAAATTAGAATTCTAATAAGATGTATATAATTTTATTGATTAATGTAAAAAGAAGTTACAGTTTATAAAAAATAAAATTAATAAGTAAATTTGAGTAATACAAAAATATCTATTTAAATAATAGGCCATTAGGGTTATAGAATTTATGAATAGGAGGTCCAATAGAATTATTTATAAAGAGTTCATAAGCTTCAAGCTTAATACTGCATAAAAGGATCAAAGCCCCAAATAGCTTTAAAGTTCTTTCTAAAAAGAGAAGGAACTTTTAATCATCTTAAAATGTTTATAAGGTAAATGAAAAAGTAATTTAGTAACAAAATCTTGAATAGATAAAGTCTTATAAGTAATTTCTTTATTATTAGCTAAATCATTAAACATAAAAGTGAGAATATTTTTATTAAGATTAATATCAATAATTTTATACTCAGCAATAGGAACTCTAGCTAAATTAATAATACCTTTAGGGTTATTAACATCATTATCACCAACATTATAGAAGAATCTAACATCTTCTTTAATCATTTTAGAAGCCATATTTAAAGCATTATTGATTAGCAATAGAATTAACATGAAAATAATTAAGTTTTTTCTTTTTATCATGAATATTATGGAATTGATATTTGAAAATATTATTAATATCAGCAGCTAATTTAGAAAGAATAGTTTTATCATAAGCAATAAATTTTCTAAATTGTTGAAGAATAGTAAAAAGAACATGTCTATGAGGAATATTAATTAATTGATTAGTGATGGAGTTAGTCCATTTAATAGAGTAATAATAACCACAAGAATTACATAATCTAGATTTACAAGTAAGTTTCATTTTATGTTGAAAGTTACAGATATGACATCTAGATGAATTTGATTTTAGATGTCATGTTTATCACTCCTTTCTGTTATTTTTGTTTGGTGATTAAATTATACAGAAAAGAAAGAGGTGATTCAAGGGATTTTTTAAAATCCCAAATCACCTTTTTTTATAAAAAAATAGATGCAAATGCATCTATTTTACTAAATGATTGATTTTTTCATCTTTATAATCTAAATTGTGTATAGAATTGATATATCTTACTGTTTTAGAACTTCCTCTGATTAATAAAGTTTGAGTTCTAGCTATATTTCCACGTCTTTTAATTCCTTCTAATAAATCTCCAGAAGTTATTCCTGTAGCTGAGAATATAATTTCATTATCTTTGGCTAAATCATCAAGTTTTAATACAGCTCCTATAGTTAATCCTTTTTCTTCGCATCTACGTTTTTCATCTTTAGATATTTTATCATTTTCAAGTGAAACCCCTTTAACTTCACTACGTAATTTAAGTCTTGCTTGCATATCTCCACCAAGCACTCTAATAGCTGCTGCAGATATTACACCTTCAGGTGCACCACCAATTCCATAAAGAGCATCAAAGTCACTATCAACCATACAAGTAAGTATAGATGCAGCAACATCTCCATCAGGAAGGGCATAAACACTTACACCAATTTTTTGTAAATCATCAATTATTTTTTTATGTCTAGGTTTATCTAGAACTATTATAGTTAAATCTTTTAATTCTTTATTATTTGCTTTTGCAATAATTTCCATATTTTCTGTTAAAGGTTTTTCTAAATCTATTAAACCTTTAGCATTTGGGCCAACTATAAGTTTTTCCATATACATATCTGGAGCTTTTAAGAAAGAATCCTTTTTACCTATTGCAAGTACAGTAATTGCATTTGCTTGTCTTTGAGCTGTCATACGAGTTCCTTCTACAGGATCTACTGCTATATCAACTTCAAGATATTCTCCATCTGGTCTACCAAGTTTTTCTCCAATGTATAACATTGGTGCTTCATCAATTTCTCCTTCTCCTATTACAACTTCACCTTTTATTTTGATTCTATTTAACATTATTTTCATTGCTTCAACAGCTACTCTGTCTATTTCTTCTTTATTACCTCTACCTACTAATCTGTGTGCGGCAAGTGCAGCTGCTTCAGTAACTCTTGCAAATTCTAATGCTAACTCTCTTTTCATTTTTACCCCTTTCAAATATATGATAATATGGTACATAAAAATTATATCATAAATATTTATGCTGTGGTAGTATAAAAATGTATTTTTTTACTTTTTTCTTTAACTAATTTTTTAGTATTGACTTTTTATAGATTCAAGGTAATATATAGTGTTAGAGTGTAGTTCAATTTTTATATTTTTTGTGCTATAATATATTTACCGTTTATGAATGTAGGAGGATGTTATGAAAATAGTTTTTTATATACTATTTTACATAATTACATCAGTAGTAATATTGACGTATTTATTTAAAGAAAAAAAAGTAGTAGGATATATTGATAGATTTACAGAAAATATAGTTGGAAAATTGGGTATAAATAATGAAAATATTAGAAATGATAAGGTTTTATTAATTCTAAACACACTAGCTTTAATTTTATTAGGAGTAACAGCTTTAAAAGTAGATTTTAGTGCTAGTGAAATATTACCTATTAGAAATAAAATAGTTATATTTGGAACAGTATTTAACTTTGCTATACTCTTAGCAGTTTACGCTAAAAAATACTATTATGAGTATATGAATATAGTTAATACAGTGTTAATAGTATTTGGTAAAGCAATGTTTGGAATAGATGATAAAGTATTTTTAAGATTTAATATTTTTGCTGTGATAACTTCAATAATATTAATTGTTTTCTCACAAGTTGAGTTAACAAGTAAGTTTAAAAAGGTATTTAATGCAATATTTATTATTATACTTGTAATAATTATACAAGGATATTATTTAGGTAACTATGCTATACCAACTGGGTCTATGGAACCAACTATAGCAGTTAGTGATAGAATTTTTGCTAATAATATTGTGTATAAATTTAAACAACCAAAAATTGGAGATATAATCTCATTTAAAGAACCTTTAGATAATAGTTTAATGTATACAAAGAGAATTACAGGTACGCCTGGAACTATGTTTAAAATAAATGATGGAGATCATAATATATATATTGATGGAGAAAAATCAAGTTTAAACAGAGAATATTCTATAGAAGGTATACTTAAATTATTCAATAATCCTGAAATATATATTCCTAAAAAGGGAGATAAAGTAAAACTTACAGAAATTTTAGAATTAGATATAGTAAATGGAAATGGAGTTGTAGAAGTATCAAAAGAAGAATTTCTAGCAAAAAATATTCCAACAGATTACTATAAATACCTATTTGGTTTCTTTAATACCAACACTCTAGATCAAATTAGTGGAGTAGATCAAGATTTAAGTAATAAAAGATATACATATATTTTAGAAAGTGAAGGTAGATTTGTTCTTCCTATACTTGATTTTAAATATGATAAAGAGATTATGACTAAGTTATTAAATGGAGAGGAAGTTGAAGTAATAAGTAATTATTACATGGCTATGGGAGATAATACTAATAATAGTAATGATTCAAGATTCTTTGGATATGTTAAAGAAGAAAGAATTTATGGTAAATTATTATTAAGATGGTATCCATTTAATAGAATTGGACTTATAGATGAAAAATAATGAAATACAAGAAATCTTAGAATTACACAATCAAAATTTTTTAGATAAAAAGAGTTATGAAGAAATAGAGAGTATGTTTAATAACCCAAATTATAGTATACATTGTATTTATGATGTTGATTTTGTTGGATATATTATCATACTTGATAGCTTTGATTGTTATGAGGTATTTGAAATTGCAATTAAAGAAAAATATAGAAATAAAGGATATGCACAAAAGCTTTTATATAATATTTCAGATGATAAAGATGTTTTTTTAGAAGTATCTGAAAAAAATATAGCAGCAATAAAGCTTTATGAAAAAGTTGGATTTGAAAAAATATCAATTAGAAAAAAATATTATTTAGATGGAAGTAATGCATTGATAATGAAAAAATAGGGAGTGATTACTGTGAAAGGTTATTTAAGTATTGTTTTACACGCACATTTACCGTTTGTAAGACATCCGGAGTATGAAGAATTTTTAGAAGAAGATTGGCTATTTGAAGCAATTACAGAAACATATATTCCGCTTTTAAATATGTTTGAGAATTTAAATAGAGATAGAGTACCTTTTAATATTACAATGACAATTTCAGGAACTTTAGCAAATATGTTAAATGATGAAATGTTGCAAAATAGATATTTAAAACATATGGATAAATTAGTAGAGTTTTGTTCATTAGAACTTGAAAGATTAGCTCCATATCCAGATATGTATAAGATTGCTGTACATAACTATGATACATATTTCAATGCAAGAAAGTATTTCTTAGAAAATGATAAAAACCTAATCAAGAGATTTAAATATTTCCAAGATTTAGGTAATTTAGAAATTATTCCAGTTACTGCAACACATGGAATGTTACCTATGATGAAAGATTACCCTAATGCTGTTAGAGCTCAAGTTAAAATGGCTAAGATAGACTATATGTCTAATTTTGGAAGAGAACCTCAAGGTATATGGCTTGCAGAATGTGCTTACTATAAAGGACAAGATAAATACTTAAAAGATGAAGGAATTAGATATTTCTTAGTTGATGCACATGGAATTAAAAATTCAAATCCAAGACCTGTTTATGGAGTTTATTCACCAGTATTTACAGAAAATGGAGTTGCAGCATTTGCAAGGGATTTAGAATCTTCAGAACAAGTTTGGTCATCTGAAGTTGGATATCCAGGAGATGGAGCTTATAGAGAGTTCCATAAAGATGCTGGATATGAACTTGACTATGATTACATTAAACCTTTCTTACACAGCGATGGAGTAAGACGTAATATTGGTATTAAATATCATGCAATTACAGATAAAAAAGGAACATTTAAAAAAGCGTATGATCCAGAACATGCTAGAAATACAGCTATTTCACATGCATACAACTTTGTATTTAATCGTAGCAAACAAATTGATTTCTTAGCAAGTAAAATGAAATATAGAAAACCTATAATAGTATCACCTTATGATGCAGAGCTATATGGACACTGGTGGTATGAAGGGCCTATATTCTTAGAATATATATTTAGAGCAATGCAAGAATCTAACTTTGGAAGTATTACACCTTCTAGATATTTAGATATATATAAATTAAATCAAGTAGTTGATTTAAGTATGTCAAGTTGGGGAGCAAATGGTTATTATGATGTTTGGGTAGATGGATCTAATGATTACATTTATAGGCATCTACATAAAGCTGCTGAAAAGATGATAGAACTTGCACAAAGAGAGCCGCATAATGAATTAGAATATAGAGCATTAAATCAAGCTGCAAGAGAATTATTCTTAGCACAAACTTCATGTTGGCCATTTATTATGTTTACTAAGACTATGGTTGGATACGCTCAAAAGAAAGTATCAGATCATACTTATAGATTATTCAAACTATATGAAGATATTAAACATGGAAGTATAGATGAAGAATGGTTAAAAGAAATAGAAGGAAGAGACAATATATTTAAAAATGTAGATTATAGAGTATATAGATAAGAGGGGATTCCCCTCTTTTCTAAATTTTTAGAAAAGTAGGTAAAAATATGATATATTTTGATAATTCAGCTACAACACGTGTAGATGAAAGAGTAATAGAAGAAATGACTAAGGTAATGAATAATATGTATTTGAATGTAGATTCAGGATACAGTGCTGCAAGTGATGTAAAGAAGATATTAAGAAGTAAAAAAAATATATTTAAAAAAGTGCTAGGATTAAATCCTGATAATTTTTCATTTACATCAGGTGGAGGTGAAGCTAATAATTTAGCTTTAACATCAGTTTTAAGAAAAGAAAAAAAAGGGCATTTTATCATATCTCCACTAGAACATCCATCTTTATTAAATACTGCTCTGGAACTTAAGAACGAAGGATATGAACTTGATTTTGCAAAAGTAGATGAATTTGGAAATATTGATATAGATCATCTAAGAGATTTAATTAGAGAAGACACGAGACTTGTATCAATAATGGGTGTAAATAATGAAATTGGGACTATAATGGATATGAATTGTATAGCTGCAGTTATTAAAGAAAAAAATCCAAAAACATATTTACATATAGACTATGTCCAAGGATTAAATCATGTCCCTTTTGATTTTTCTAAAATAGCAGTAGATCTTTTATCTATTAGTTCACATAAAATACATGGTCCTAAAGGAGTAGGAGCTATATATATTAAAGATGGTGTGAAAATTAAAGAACAAATATATGGAGATAATAGTGAGAATAAATATATTCCGCGTACTATGTCTAATGAATTAGTTTTTGGTTTTTTAAAAGCTATGGAAATAGGGAATGATATGGAATATGTTAAAGAATTAAAAGAATATTTTTTAAATAAATTATCTGAGATCACTAATGTATATGTAAATAGTCCAGAAAATTCTAGTGATAGTATAGTTAATGTTTCTTTTATTGGAGCTAGAGCAGAGGTATTACAAAACTTTTTAGCAAGTAATGATATATGTATTTCTACAGGTTCTGCATGTTCTGCCAATAAAAAGGATTCTCATGTTTTAAAAGCCTTAAATATTTCTAAAGAAAGAATTGAAAGTGCTATTAGAATAAGTTTTTCTAAATACAATAGTAAAGAAGAAATAGATACATTCTTTAAAGTATTAACACCTTTTTTACAGATGGTGAGAAGTATAAAATAAGTAAGGTATAAGGGAAATATAATGAAAATGGGGTAAAATAGAGCTATATAAAAGGTATAAAAGGAGTCGGTATGAAAAAAATATTTATGCTATTATCATTAGTTGCAGGATTAAATTTAATGGGTCAAGAAATGATGGTTGCTACTAAGCAAAAAGTGGAAAAAGAAATTAGTGCAGATACAGCACTTATTAATTTTAATTTAAGTACTGAAGGTAAAAGTTTAGAAAAAACAAGAAATAGTAATAGAGAAAAAGTAAATGAATTCTTTTTACTTTTAAATGAAAATGGAATTAAATTTGATAATGTAACTACAAATAGTATTTCTGATAGAAAATTCTCAAAATTAGTTAAAGAAAAAGAAAATGGTTATGAAACTTTTATGACTTTTTCAATCACAGCAGATGTAAATGAGGGTGCTAAAATAATTGAAGAATTGGAAAAAAATGGTGCCATAGGATATAAAATGAATAAAGGGTTGATTACGTTTAAATTATCATCTATAGGTAAAGATAAAAATGATACATTTAAGAAAATAAATAAAAAAATTCAGATTATAAAAAATAATATAGGGAAAGATTTTGACTTTATTTTTTCAGATTCGTATAAGAAAATGGAAAGAGTAGATGAAGAGTTTTTTGAAGTGGAAAATAATTTTTCCTTTAAATTAAGAGATGTTAAAAAAATTGATAAATTAATTGAGATAGCTGCAAAATTTGATATAGAAATAAAAAATAATATAGAATATTCAGTTTCTAATTTAAAAGAAGAGTATTTAAATATGTATGAAGATGCATATGTAAGAGCAAGAAATAAGGCAAAATTCTTAGTTAGTGAAGGTTATGAAATTAAGAATGTAAAATCTATTAAAGAAAATAAATATTTAGTAGATGAATTAGAAAGAAAAATAAATGTTGCAAATGATGTAGTAGAGTATCCTATGCCTATGATGGCTATGTCTAAGATGGCTGTTAAAGAATTAAGTTTTGATGAAGTATCTAATCAAAGTTTAGAAATAACTATACCTAAAGTTAAACTTGAAAATGAGTTAGTAATTGAGTTTATTGCAGATGATGGAAAAGAAAATGTTAAATATAGTAATGAATTAAACCTATATTCTAGTTTTAGTAAAGATATTAAAGCAGATATAGTAGATCTAGAAATATCAATTAATACTAAATCTAATAAAGATATGCTAGATTCTAATAGTGAAAATGCAAAAGTATTTAATAGAATGAAAGAACTATTATCAGCAGCAGGAATTAAATATGAAAATATTGAAACTATCTCATTTGATACTAAAAAATATGATGATGTTGATGTAAAATTAGGTAAAGTAATTAAAGATGAAAAACAAGCTACTTTTAAGATTAAAGTTGGCAAGATTAATACTTTAAATTATCAAAAATTCTTAGAATTAACAAATGTAGATGGAGTTAGACTTTATACTAATAATGATGAGCTATATTTAGAAATAAAGGAAAGTGCAAAATCAGTTAAAGCAGCATATGATTTAGCTAATAAAAAATACAGTATGTTAAAATCTGATTTAGCAAAATCAAATATTGATATAGTTTTAGAAGAATATTTTAATAATGAAATACTTGAAAGAGAAGAAATAATAGAAAAGAAAACAAACTATATTACTAATAATAGACTTAAAATAAGTACTAAAGATATAGAAAAAGTATCATTAATGATTTCTGTTTTAAGAGAATTAGGAATAGAAACACAATATATAAACTATGGATTAGATAAATTAGAAAATTACCAAAAATTATTTTATAATGAGTTATTACAAGATTTAAGAAAAAAAGAAGATAGATTTAATAAGTTAGAAAATATTGAAACTAAAGGATTTAAAATTATTAAAGATAGTGAAAATGAAATATATAGATACTATGGAAAAGATAGGTTAGTATTAAATAAAGAAAATTATGAACATAATTTAAGTATTTCAAATACTGAAATAATTAAGAGGGCTAAAGAAAATCCTTATAAAATATTTGTCAAACCATATAATGTGAGAATGGCAATTGAGGGTGTAATTAATTTAAAATAATGCAAAAAATAGTTTTTAGGGTTTGGGAATATATAAATGTTATATTTTCTAACCCTTTTTTCTATCTCTTAATTAAAATAGAGAGGGGCCTAGAAATATAAAGAATTTAAATTTTATGGAGTTACATAAAAATTGAAAGAGTATTGAAATAAGTATACAAGTTAAAAAACATGATTTTTAGTGTTAATCTTTTATGATATAATAAAATAAGATATTTATCAAATTAAAATAGGAGAGTAAGAGTATGTTTGAAAAAATATTAAAAGAAGTAAAAGAAAATAATATTGAATTATTACCACCAGTAAGTGATGAAGATATAGAAAAAATAGAAAAGATATATAATTTTAGAATGCCTAAGTGTTTAAAAAATTTATATAAAGAAGGAATGCCTTTAAATGAATATACTATAAATTATGCAGATTTTTCTATAGAAAATGTAAATAAAATAAAAGAGTATATAAAATATTATGATGAAGAATGGAATATGAATAGGTTAAATTGGCCAGATAGTTTATGGGGACCAGAACCAGAAGATGAAGATGAAAGATATGATGAAATGGAGAGAAGATTTAATGAAGCAGAAGGATTAATACCTTTAACATATAAAGGTTATTTCATTTCACAAGTAGTAGATAGTGATAAAACACCAGTATTTCATGTAGCTTGTAGTGATGTAATAATATTAGATGCTTCCATTAGTAGTTTTATAAAAAGATTTTTTATAGAAAAAAAACTTATAGATGATAATAAAGAAGATGATTTATCATTTAAAAATCAAACTTTTGTAAAGTTTTGGTTAGAGATATGTTATTATTAAAGGATAGTATAAAAAAGTCAGGAGTATTAAAAAATATATTGATTAAATCACACGAACATGAAAGGGTAGATAGATAAAATGGAAAGAGGATGTAAATCAGTTTTTACTGGTTGTTTATCAGTGTTTATTGTAATATTTTTATTTTTTGTTGGAGCATGTGTAAGAATAAATTCAGAAGGTGCAATGATAAAAGATTTAAGAGAA
>NZ_WOEI01000022.1 GCF_009733925.1 Streptobacillus canis
TTAATTTATGTAGCGCAGTTGAATCAAATAGATTAGCAAATATTTTAAGATAATTGGAAAGAACAGACAGTAAATTTATATAAATATAAAATAGACAATGGAGTTGTTGAGGTTAGTAATAATAAAATAAAGGTAATAAAAACAGTAAATTTTGAAATAAAAAAAATGAAAATCTAAAAAACTTATTCACGTAATAGATAGTTAAAAGTTTTAATAATTAATATAAATGACATAAATATTTAATTAAAAAGAAGTGTAATAAAAAAGAAAAATTTGTATAGAAAGGTGAAATATAATAAAGTTAATTTTTAACGATATTATTAAAATATTATATGAAAATAAAAAATGTGTATAATGTTCTAATTTTTATTATTTCTTTAGTTATTATTTTTAATTTATTTAATCAATTTACATATTTTAATAATAAAAATAGATTTTTAAAAACTTTAAATGATAGAGGAATAGTAGTAAAAAAAGAAGAAGTAGAATATGAAAAATATAGAGTGTTTTTAAGAAATACGGATGTATTTATTATTAGGAATCAAAAATATGGGGAAATATATGAAACTTTTGTAGATGATGAAATAAGAGAATATTATAAAAATAATAAAAAATTTGCTTTATTTCTTGAAAAGATTCTAAGAAAAAATATAGAAAAAGAATATATACACTCTAACTATAATTTAAATGAATTAGATAAAAATAAGTTTAACATTAAAGTAGTGTATATATATAAATGTTTAGATGAATTTGAATATTATACTGGGGAAATATCAAAAGATAAAAATGGATTATATAAATTTAATAACAAAGAAAATTTTTGTATAATTGACAAATTCAAAAAACTAAATAAAGAAAAAATTGAGTTAGAAAAAATAGATTTTAATTTAATAAATAAAAGTAATTTAGTTAAGGCTTTTGTAATAACTGTAATAGATGAAAAAATAAAAGAAGAGGATTTAATAAATTTGAATAATAATTTATCAAAAAGATACAAGGATGATATATTTATATTTGTTTTATAATACATATAATTGAAAATAATTATATGGGTTTTAAAAATAATGTAAATCAAATGTTTGTTCATGAGCATAAATATGCTTTTGATGAACCAAATATGAATTTTTTTTTGGAAAAAAGAATATATTATAAACATTTAATTGAGACCAATAAAACAGTACATTTTTTAGGTATTGTCAACGAAAAGTATATATAAATATATATTAAGGGGTGAAAAAATGAAAAAAATAATATTAGCTTTAATTATTTTGTTAATATTATCAACATGTAGTATTATAGTTAAAAATACTATAAGTGGATTATTCTTTTTCCCATATTATTATATTTTATTAAATCCCAAAGATTTTAAAGAAGAAAATAGAATTAAAAAAGAAGAAATATTGAATAATTATAAAGAAAATAAGAATATTATTTTACCAGAAGATTTATTTGATATTAAATATTATGATACTCTTTCAGATGAAAATAACAATAATTATAATATAATATATAGAAATGATATTACTTTAAGAACAGATATTATAAAAATAAATAATAATATTGTAAATGATGATTTTTTAATTCATAAAATAGGAGAAAAAGAATATATAATTAACAAATATTTTTTTGATAAAAATAAAGGGAATGATTTTTCTAAAATAGAAGAATATATAGAAAAAAATAAAAATGAAATATATAAGGCATTATTAGGAGATGAATGGAGAAAAGGTAGAAAAATATTTTTTGAAATAGAAATTTTATATAAAATTGATAATAAAAATTTTTATTGGGATAATAAAAAAATTAGTATAAAAGATCATGAAATATATGAAAGTCAAAAACTTGATTTAATAAATTATGTTGAAGAAAATGAGAAAAAATTTTTTGATAAAAAAACAAAATATGAAGAAATAGATTGGACTTCATATATAAACTTTATGAAGAGTTATCCAGTTTTAAGAATGTATATTGAATATGAGAATAGTTCTGGGAATATAGAAATTTTAGAAATCAATTCAAATTTTGAAAAATATGAAGAATTAGTTGAAATTTATAGAAAAATTGAAAAGTGGTATAATAAAGATACTTTTGATTTTATTATATAATAATTTTATAAATAATATAATGAATGCAAAGACTATAATTTATATATTTAATATGATATGAGTATAGTAGAAAACGGGAAATTAAAACAGTCGTTTTAAAATTAGAACTAAATTACAATAAAGAAATATTTTATTTTAGATACTGGCTATAAAAATATTGAATATACTTAAGATAAAGAAAAATAAAAATATTAGAAGAAAAATGAGAAATTTGATGAAAAAGAAACTTTATCAGAATTTATTTCACAACTGAATACTGTGTATTTACCTATAGACATAAAAGGATATGCATCAAAACAATTGGAAAGGATAGCTAAAGCTAGTTATATTATTAATGAAGAAAGGGACGAAAAATATAAGGATATATATATAATAACAGATGAATTAAAAATAAATGCCAAAATAATAGACCCCTTTCAGGATTAGAAGGAGATATATTTAAAACTCCAAAAGGAGAATACATAGTTTCGTTTAAAGGTACAAATGAACTGAGAGGAATCTTAGAAGATATTGGATTAATAGATGGAGTTAATAGACAATATGAACAGGCATATTTAAAATTGAGTGAAGAATTAAAAAAATCAGACTATAAAGGTAAAGTAGTATTAATTGTTGGACATTCTTTAGGTGGTGGTGTTGCTAGATATGTAACAAAAAGAATCCCTAATACACAAGCCATGGTTTTTGATCCTGCACCGAGTATATCTATAGAATTAGAATATGATATGAGGAAAAATAAAATGTTAAATAATGATCTGATTCCAAATATTGAGGGGAAAAATAATGTATTTGATGTTAATTTAAGAAATGGGTATTTTAATAAGAAAAAATCAAGGAATGATAATAGTGGATATAGAGATGTATCGGCAGTTATACCAAATAATGGATTATTAAACTATATATCTAAAAATAAAAAAGAAGAAAATATTGCTAAATTTATAATAGGATTAGCAGTAAATGAAGAAGTTTTAGCATATGAGAATCATACTAATGAATATCTTGCAAAAAAGGAAGAACTTGAAAAAATAAGGGTAGTTAGAGAATACAAAGAATTGTTAGGTAAGATATTAAAAAAATCTAGAAATGAAAAAGATTATAAAAGATATAATGAATTGAAAAAAAATCTAAAAGTACAGGAATATATAGAAAATGAAGGCTTTATAAAAAAGAAAATTGGAGAACACAATATAGGACCTGTGAAAGATAATATAGATAAATTTACAGATTAAAGGAAGATGATCAAATGATTGATACAATAATAGGATTTATTTTAAAATTAATAAAAAATATATTTTTAGGATTTATTGGATTGATATTACTTTTAATATTAATAAGATCATGTAATGTATGGATAGTAAATCCATATAAATTAAAAACAGAAGTAATAGAAGAATATAAAGAAAAAAATATTCTATTAAAAAGATGGGATATAGGAACAGGATTTAATAGAGGATTTATTACAACATCTTCTGCAGGGTCTACTTATTGGTTTGAAATTATAAATCCTAAACAATTTAAAAATAAACTATTTGATATAGAAGATAATAAATATGGAAGTTATCCATTGAGAGGAAGTAGCCAATACTATTTACCTAATCTTGTATATAATGGGCAAGTTAACTATGTAATAAAAGATTTAATAAATGATAAAAATAAGGGTAATGATTTTAGTGAAATTAAAAAAATAGTAGAAAGAAATAAAGAAGAAATATTAGATAAAGGGTTTTACCACAGAAAAGAAGATTATGATATGATAAAAAATAGAAAATTTCGTTTTATTGTAAGAATATTAACACCTACTGATGAAGTATATGAAGGAAAAAAAGTTTATAAAGGAGAATATGGTTATTATATTTTAAATGAAGATAAAACTATATTGACGGAAGTATTATACTTAGGACTAAAATATAAAGAACCAGAAAAATATTTTGATAAAATGACGAGATATAAAGAAATAAATTGGGAAGAATATATAAATAAAAATGGAAATTTAATATTTTTGATACCAGCAGAAAGACTTGATGAAATTAATTTTGGAGCTAAAGAATTTTATGAAGATGATGATATAGAAGATAGAAAAAGTGTAGAATATTTTTTAAATTTATTTAAAGAATTTGAAAAATACCATAATAAAGAAACATATAGATTTGCAGTTTTAAAAAGAATAATAAATGAAAAATAAAGGTGGAATAATTATGAAAAAGAGAATAATACTTCTAATAGCAATTATGATAAATATAATTAGTTTTAGTGAAGTAATGAGAGTAACTTTTATAGAAAAAAATAGTGAAATAGAAAGATTCTCAACCGAAAATGAAGAGTTTTCAGATGAATTTGATTTGATAGTTCCTGAAATAAGGACAAAAGATGATGGAAAACCTAAATTGGTAATAAGATTTTTACAAAAAGAGAAAATAAATAATTTTAATAAGATAGAGATAGTGAATGATAAAGAAGAAATTAAGTATAATTTTACAGATAACGATATTAAAATTACATTTACAGATGAAGATAAAGTAGCAAGATTTGTTGAAAAAGAAATAGCTTTAAATGATATTCAAAAATTATTTGAGATGTCTTTAGAAAAAGAAAAAATTAGAATAAAATTTATAAATGAAAAAAATGATATAATTTTAAAAGAAATAAGTGATATAGAAAAAGAAATATTAAAAATAACCCTTTTAAACTATATTTATAAACTAAATAATATAAATGGTACATTATGAAAAAACTAATAACACTAACCCTTATACCCTTTATTATGCAAGCCATAGAAATAGATAGAATAATATACAAGGGAAAAGAAGAAAGCTTAGCTGTAAGTTTAAATAGTGATTTAAAAAGTGGTAAGTCCTTAGATGTATCAAAAATAGATGAATAGGAGTAAATAAAAAAACAGGAGAAATAATATTTGTTCCTTTAAAAGTAAATAATAAAATTAAATAGAGGTGTAAGATGTTAGTTAATGAAAAAATAAGAGAAGAAAGAATTGATTTAGTAATAGATAATTTAAATTGTGCAATAAAATATTAAGAAGAAAGATTAAAAGGGATATTAAATAAAGAGTCTTTATCAATTATAGGATTTGTTGGAGATAGATATATATTATAATTCAGAAAAATTTGATAATGATTTTAATAATCAATTAATTAAAAGCAATGAATATGAAAGGATATATAAATAGAATGGAAAGAGGATGTAAATCAGTTTTTACTGGTTGTTTATCAGTGTTTATTGTAATATTTTTATTTTTTGTTGGAGCATGTGTAAGAATAAATTCAGAAGGTGCAATGAAAGATCATTTAAAAAAATGGGGAATTTTAATTAAAAGAAGGACGATAGATTTAGAGACCTTTTATATGATAGGGTCTGGTCCAAATGAAATAACCTATATGAGAATATATCCATATTCAAGAAGTAAAAGTAAATATATAAATATAAAATGGGATATACTTGTACCTGTTACTTCTTTTGGATACGGTGTTGGAGATCAAATTTTAAGTGATGGGTATAAATTTTATGTATTAAATGATTTAATATTTAATAAAGAAAAGGGAAATGACTTTAGAGGGATGGAAAAAATATTAGATGAGTATAGTGAAAAATATAGAGTATTTGCTGGTGCTTGGATAGAAAACTATGGTTATTTAAAGCAATTATATACACCAAAAGAAAAAAAAGTTTATCAATATTTTAGGGAGAATGGAGAGTTAGTATCTAAAGAGGTTTCTATGACATGGGAAGAGTTTAATGAAAAAGAAGGAGAAAATGAAAAAAAATACTATAAATTATATAGTGAATACTTTAAAGAACCTAAACAATTTGAAACAATGAATTGGGATGAATATGCGGAAACATTTGCATATTTCCCAAGATTATATATAGTTTTAAAGTGTAAAGAATGTGATTTAAGTAATAAGGAAGAAATAGAAAAAGAGGTATATGAAAGAATAAAGAAATATCATAATCCTAAGACATATAGGCTTGAGGTATATGTAGAAAAGGAAACTGGAGAATGAAAAAACTAATAACACTAACCCTTATACCCTTTATTATGCAAGCCACAGAAATAGATAGAATAATATACAATGGAAAAGAAGAAAGCTTAGCTGTAAGTTTAAATAGTGATTTAAAAAGTGGTAAGTCCTTAGATGTATCAAAAATAGATGAATTAGTATCTAACTTTAAATATGTTAAAAGTAATAATATAGATGTTAAGATAGAACCATCTAATATAGAAGATAAATCAAATATAGTAATAACTAATAAAAATTGTAATCATAATTGTTTATATAAGGGATAAAAAATAAAAAGAGAAAATTTAAAAAAATAAAATAAATAGATACTTTTAAAAATAAAAGTATCATTTTTTTTCATTTTTATGAAAAATATTAAATCTTGGTATTTGAAAAGAATCAAGGTATATTTTAGTATAAGGAGACGATTATGGTAAATGAAAGAGAAATAAGAATACTAGAAAAGCTTTTAGAAGAGAGTACATTAAATCTTGAAACTATTTGTGAGTATTTTAGAGTATCAAAAAGGACAATACAGTATAATATTAACAATATTAACTACTATTTATCAAAAAAAGGTTTTTCTAAAATTGGTATAAAAAACGGAAATA
Organism: Streptobacillus canis; assembly: GCF_009733925.1. Lineage (NCBI taxonomy): Bacteria > Fusobacteriati > Fusobacteriota > Fusobacteriia > Fusobacteriales > Leptotrichiaceae > Streptobacillus > Streptobacillus canis. The sequence continues at coordinate 6,733 of NZ_WOEI01000022.1, forward strand.
TATTACTTAGTTCAAAACTGGAGTTAGAACAGTTTTTGGATAGTATTAAAGATAAAGAATATATAAACAGAGATGATAGAATAAGTTTAATTTATCTATATGCTTTATATAATAAAAAAGGATTAAATATATCAAATTTAGCAAAAAAAATAGATATTTCAAGAAATACTTTGAAACTTGATATGAATTTGTTAGATGGTGAAAAATTTCAATATATACATTCGAGAGGATATTTCTTGGATTGGCCAAATAATAAAAAAATAGAATTTCTTGATGAAGTATATAATAAAAAATCATTACAAAAGTATTTAGAAGAAGTAATAGATTATGAAACTATGAAAAATGTTGAAGATTTCTTCAGAGAACTTTCTGAAAGTATTAAGTTTAATATTAATGAAGAGATATATCAAAAGTTAATGATAACGATATATACTATGATAAAATTCCCTGAAAAAACTAAGGCAACTAATAAATTTAGTTTAGAAGAAGAAAGGAATAAGATAAAAGTAATATTTACAGAATATTTTGGAACTCATCCAAGTTTCGATAAGATATCTGAAATGTTAATAGGATTATCAATTAATCCTAATCTTGAATCTTGGCTAGATGAATCTTTCTTAATAAAGAAAATGATTAAGGTAGTAAGTGATAAGATAAGACTTGATTTAACAGAAGATAAAGTCCTATATGACTTCTTATTAAGTCACATTAAGGTATCTATTTATAGACTGAAAAAAGGAATTAAACTTAAAAATTCAATATATCAACAATTAGTTTTAGAAGATGATCCATTATTACCAATAATTAGATCAGCTATAGTAGAAATGGAAGATATATTTGATATACAATTTACAGAAATTGAAATATCACTTATAGCTTACCACTTCAAAGCATCTATAGAAAGAATGAGAACTTTCAATAGAAAGAAAGTAATATTAGTATGTGGATTAGGATATGGTACTTCAAGAATATTAGAATATAATCTTAAGGAAAAATTTGATATAGATATAGTTGACGTATTACCTGCATATATGATAGATAAAATTAATTTTAATTCTAATTCAGTAGACTATATACTTTCAACTATAGACTTAGATAATGTAGATTATGTTAAAATTAATCCATTACTAAAAGTAGAAGATTATGAAAAGTTAGATGATTTAGGAATTAAAAGAAGAAAAGATAAAGTAATTATAGATGAGTTACTAGATGAAATTGAAGATAACGTATCTAAAATGGATAGAGAAAAACTTAAGAATATATTACTTGATAAATTCTCTAATATTTTAATTGATAGTTTTAGAGGAGAAAGTGAATTAATAAAAGTATTAGATAAAAATAGTGTAATATTTATGGATAAGATAGATACTTGGGAAGATGCTATAGATGTATTAGGAAATAATCTAGTATTTAAAGGATCTGTAAGTACAGAATATATAGAAGAAATGAAGAAGATGGTTAAAAAATTAGGGCCATATATAGTAATTGATGATGGTATAGCAATACCGCATGCAAAACTTGAAAATGCAGTATATCATACAGATGCAAGCTTACTTGTATTAAAAGAACCTGTAAATTTTGGTAAAGATAGAAAGGCATCAGTTCTACTTTGTTTCTCTAGTAAAGACAATAGCTCTCATTTAGAGCTATTAGGAGACTTCTATAAGTTAATATTAAATGAAGACTTCCTAGAAGTAGTAAGTAAAATAGAAAGTTATGAAAAATTAATATCATATTTTAGTAAAAAGATATAAGTGAGGTAAACAATGTTATTCAATAAAAATAATGTAGGAATAAGAGAAAGTGTACAAAATTGGGAAGAAGCAATAAAACTTGCAGCAAGACCATTAGTCGACAGTGGAAATATTAGAGAAGAATATATAGATAAGATGATAGAATCAGTAAATAATTTAGGATTCTATATAGTATTAACTGATGATATTGCTATGCCACATGCAAGACCAGAAGATGGAGTAATAGAAACAGGAGTATCATTCTTAAAAGTAAATGAAGCTGTAGAATTTGGAGATACAAAATTACACTTAATCTTTGTATTAGCAGCTAAAGATAAGGACTCTCATATAGATACTATAGGAGCGTTACTTGAAATCTTCCAAGATGATGAGAAGATAGAAAAACTTAAAGAAGCTAAGAAATTAGAAGAATTAATAGAAATTATTGAAGGAGGTAAATAGTATGAAAATAATGGCAGTGTGCGGTTCAGGACTTGGATCAAGTTTTATGTTAGAAATGAATGTAAAAAAAGTTCTTAACAAAATTGGAGTTGAAGCTGAAGTAGAACACTCAGATTTAGCCTCTGTTACAATAAACAGTGCTGATTTATTTGTAATGGGTAGGGATATTGCTGAAAGTTCACCTATCCCAACAGATAGAGTAATAGTTTTAGATAGTATAATATCTATGCCAGAACTTGAACAAAAATTAACAGAAAGATTAAAATAATATTTTAGGAGGACAACATGCAAGCAGTATTAAATTTTATTGTTGACATTTTAAAAACACCATCAATACTAGTTGGTGTAATAGCATTAGTAGGGCTATTATTACAAAAAAAACCTGCAACTGATGTAGTTAAAGGTACAATTAAAACAATTTTAGGATTCTTAGTATTAGGAGCAGGAGCAGGATATTTAATTGATCAATTAGGACCAATGACTGCAATGTTCGAAAAAGCGTTCGCTATTCAAGGGGTTATTCCAAACAACGAAGCAATCATATCAGTTGCTTTAAAAGATTTCGGAACAACTACAGCTTTAATTATGGCTTTAGGAATGGTTGCTAACATTTGTATAGCTCGTTTCACTAAATTAAAATACATATTCTTAACTGGACACCATACTTTATACATGGCAGCTATGATAGCTATTATGTTACATATTGCAGGGTTCCAAGGTGCTTTATTAATCGTAGTAGGAGCTATCTTATTAGGATTAACAATGGCTATTTTCCCAGCTTTAGCACAACCTTTCATGAAAGGTATAACTGGAGATGATTCAGTAGCATTTGGTCACTTCTCAACTTTAGGATATATTTTATCAGGATATATAGGTAAATTAGTTGGTAAAGGTTCTAAATCTACAGAAGAAATGCAATTACCTAAAAACTTATCATTCTTAAGAGATTCATCTATTTCTATCTCTATAACTATGATGATAATTTACGTAATCTTAGCAGTATTTGCAGGTAAAGAATTCGTTACTACAGAACTTTCAGGTGGAGATAACTATATCATATATGCATTAATTAAAGGTATAGGATTTGCAGGAGGAGTTTACATCATCTTACAAGGTGTTAGATTAATCTTAAACGAAATAGTTCCAGCATTTACAGGAATTTCTGAAAAATTAGTTCCTAATGCTAAACCAGCTTTAGATTGTCCAATAGTATTCCCTTATGCACCAAATGCAGTATTAATAGGATTCATCTTCTCATTCTTAGGAGGATTAGTTGGATTATTTATCTTAGGTATGTTTAATGCAGTATTAATCTTACCAGGTGTAGTACCTCACTTCTTCTGTGGAGCAACTGCTGGAGTATTCGGTAACTCAACAGGTGGAAGACGTGGAGCTATGATAGGAGCATTCGCAAATGGATTATTATTAACATTCTTACCAGCTGCTTTATACCCATTATTAGGAAGTTTAGGATATGTAGGAACTACATTCTCAGATGCTGACTTTGCAACTTTAGGTATAATCTTAGGTAATGCTGCTAAATTATTAAATCCAACAGTAATAACTGGTATAGTACTTGCTATAGTTGCAGGATTAGTTGCTCATAATTTAGTAAGCAAAGAAAAATAAAAATAGAAAGAGATAAATATGATTACTACAGAGGAATTTGCAAAAGAAATTAGAATAAATGTTTTAAAAATGTTAAATAATTTAGGATTTGGACACTATGGTGGATCATTATCAGTCGTAGAAACATTAGCAGTTCTTTACAATGATGTAATGAAATATGATCCGAAAAACCCAAATTGGGAAGAAAGAGACTATTTTGTACTGTCTAAAGGACATGCAGGTCCAGCTCTTTATTCTGCATTAGCACTTAAAGGATTTTTCCCAGTAGAAGAATTATTAACTTTAAATGTTAATGGTACTAAATTACCATCACATCCAGATAGATTAAAAACTAATGGTGTAGATGTAACTACAGGATCTTTAGGTCAAGGTATATCTATCGCTACTGGAATTGCTAAAGCTTTAAAAATACAAAAGAAAAATAACAGAGTCTTTACAATAATTGGAGATGGAGAAGCTCAAGAAGGACAAGTTTGGGAAGCTATGCAATTTATAGCACATAATGAACTAAACAATCTTGTAGTATTTATAGATTATAACAAACAACAATTAGATGGTTACTTAGAAGATATTTGTAAACCATATTCATTTGAAGAAAAAGCTAAATCATTTGGTCTTAAAGCTGTAACAGTTAAAGGTGATGATATAGGTGCAATTAAAGGTGCAATAATGTCACAAAAAGATAAACCTTTAGTTATAGTTCTTGATTCAATTAAAGGTCAAGGAGTTAAATTTATTGAAACTCTTAAAGGAAATCACCATATTAGACCTAATGAAGAAGTTAAAAAAGAATTAGAAAAAGCAATACTTGAGTTACAAAGAGAGGTGAAATAATGACACGTGTATATAATGGAGAAGCTATGAAAGAAGCTTTAGAATTAAGAAAAGTATGTACTGATAAATTGCATGAATTCTTAGAAAAAGATAAAGATGTAGTGGTATTAGATGCTGACTTAATGGGATCTTTAGGTACAGGTTCTCTACAAAAAGAATATTCAGATAGAATAGTTAACTGTGGAATTATGGAAGCTCAAGAAATTTCTTGTGCAGCTGGGATGAGAAGAGCAGGCTTAAAACCTTTCGTTCATACATTTACAGCATTTGCAAGTAGAAGATGTCTAGATCAAATCTTTATTTCTTCACTTTATCAAGAAAACCCTATAACAATAATAGCATCAGATGCTGGTATACAAGCAGTACATAATGGTGGAACTCATATGTCATTTGAAGATATGGGACTAATAAGAGGACTTGCTGGATCTACAATAATAGAACCAACAGATTCAACAGTGCTTAAAGCAGTACTTGATGAAGTTCTAGAAAAAAATGATAAATTCTACTGGATAAGATTAACTAGAAAAAATGTATTCAAAGTATACGAAGAAGATGCAAAAATTGAAATAGGAAAAGCTAATGTAGTTAGAGAAGGAAAGGATGTAGTTATCATAGCTAATGGTATGATGGTACATAACTCAAGAATAGCTGCAAAAAAATTAGAAGAAGAAGGTATAAATGTAACTATACTTGATATGTTTACATTAAAACCTATAGATAAAAATGCAATAGTTAAATATTGTGCTAATGCAAAACTTGTAGTAACTGCTGAAAACCATAGTATAACTAATGGACTTGGTTCAGCTGTTGCAGAAGTACTTTCAGAAAATTGCCCTACTAAACTTGTAAGAGTAGGAGTTAAAGAAAGATATGGACAAGTTGGAACATTAGAATTCTTACAAGAAGAATATGAATTAACAGCCGATGATATATATAAAGCGGTTAAAAATAACATATAAGATTACTAAAAATGCTACCTTTAAGGTAGCGTTTTTTAATCTTCAAATATAGATATAATAGTAATAGATCCAATAAGTATTACTGCACCTATTAATTGTATTATTGTAAGTTCAGTTCCTAAAAATATCATACCTATTGCTATTGCAACCATAGGTTCTATAGCTCCAAGTAAAGATGTAGTTGTAGGTTGTATATATTTAGTACTTTCTAAAAATAGGTAAAATGGTATTGCATTACCTAAAACTACATTAGACATAAATGCAATAAATACATTCATATTTAATAATTCTCTAAAGTTTCCAAAATCCATAAAAGGAATAAAGACTAAAGATCCTATTATCATTCCACATCCTATAACTATAGTATTATCAATTTTCTTGAATTTAGATATGTATAAGATATAGAATGCAAATGTAAATGCAGCAATTAAACCGTAGATTAAAGCAGTAACACTTACATTTAAATTATTTAAACTTCCGTTAGTTATCATAAGAAACATTCCGTATAGTGCAACGATGACTAATAATATTTTTTTCTTGCTGGGCATTATCTTTGTTTTAATGCTAAGATATATTAGTACAATAGTTGGTGTTAAATATTGCATTAATGTTGCAAGTGCAGCATTAGAATAATTAATAGTTTGTGCAAATGAATATTGAAGTGCAGCTATACCAACAAAACCGTAAATTACTATTCTAAATAAATTTTTTTTATTAAATAAAATGGCTTTTAGACCTTTAGTTCCCTTAGTTGATAGGCCATATCCAAGTAATATTATTCCAGTTAAAAACATTCTTAATGATGTATAAGTATTTACACTTAAGTTTGAATTACTAAAAATATATTCAGCTAAATTTCCAGAAATTCCCCATAAGAATGCAGCAATAAATGCCATTAAAATTCCAATTTTTTTCATGTATATTTCTCTCCCTAATTATCTAATATATATTATCATATTAAAGTTAAAAAATAAACAAAAATTGTAAGAGTTTTTCTTTTGATTTTATTACAAAAATGATATATAATATAATTAACAAATAAAAAATTTGTATTATCAAATAATTTGATAAGAAAAGTAAGGAGGAAATGTGGAATTATTAAGAGTAGAAAATCTACATGCTGGTGTAGAAGAGAAAGAAATAATTAAAGGATTGGATTTAGTAATTAATAAAGGTGAAATACATGTGATAATGGGACCAAATGGTGCTGGTAAATCAACACTTGCCTCTATATTAATTGGTCATCCTAAATATGAAGTAACAGAAGGAAGTATCATTTTAGAAGGTGAAGAAATACAGGAAGATGCTGTTGATGAAAGAGCAAGAAAAGGACTTTTCTTATCTTTCCAATACCCAGAAGAAATACCTGGATTAACTGTAGAAGATTTCTTAAGATCAGCTAAAGAAGCAGTTAGTGGGGAAAAACAATACTTCTTAAGATTTAACAAGTTATTAAAAGAAAAAATGGCAGAATTAAAAATGGATGAAAGCTATGCAAGTAGATATTTAAATGTAGGTTTCTCAGGAGGAGAAAAGAAGAAAAATGAAATCTTACAAATGGCAATTTTAGAACCAAAACTTGCAATACTTGATGAAACAGATTCAGGTCTTGATAGAGATGCTACAAAAATTGTATTTGAAGGTGTTAAAACATTAAAATCTACAGATAGATCTATGTTAATAATTACACACTATGATAAAGTTTTAGAATATTTAGATCCAGACTTTGTTCATATCTTAATGGATGGAAGAATAGTTAAAACTGGTGGAAAAGAATTAGTAGAATTCATTGAAACTTATGGATATGAAAAATTAAGAGAAGATCTTTTAGGTGATAAATAATGGAAATTACAAAAAAGACATATATTGCAGACATAGAGCGTGGAATATATGACATCAAAGATGAAATGGTTCATAAATTTACTACAGGTAAGGGACTTGATGAAGCTGTAGTAAGAAGAATTTCTGAAAAGAAAAATGAGCCAGAATGGATGCTTGAAAAAAGATTACACGCTTTAAGAGTATTTGACTTAAAACCTATGCCAACTTGGAGTACAGATTTATCTGATTTAGACATAAATGAAATAGTACACTATTTAGAAACAGAATCAGATAATATGAATTCATCATGGGATGATGTACCAGATTATATTAAAAAAACTTTTGATAGATTAGGAATACCTGAAGCTGAGAAAAAATCACTTGCAGGAGTTGGAGCTCAATATGATTCTAACGTTGTATATCATAGTTTAAATGAAGAATTAAAGGCTCAAGGAGTTATTTATACAGATATAGAAACAGCAATGGTAGAACATGAAGAATTAATCAAAAAATATTTTATGACTTTAATTAAACCAGAAGATCATAAATTTGCAGCTTTACATGGAGCAGTTTGGTCAGGAGGATCATTTGTTTATGTTCCAAAAGGTGTAAAAGTTGAGAAACCATTACAATCTTACTTTAGATTGAATGCTGCAGAATCAGGACAATTTGAACATACATTAATAATAGTTGAAGAAGGAGCAGACCTACATTTCATAGAAGGATGTTCAGCACCTAAATATTACAAAAATGCTCTGCATGCTGGAGCAGTAGAACTATTTGTAGGTAAAAATGCTAAACTTAGATATTCAACTATAGAAAACTGGTCAAAAAATCTATATAACTTAAATACAAAAAGAGCTATAGTAGAAGATCATGGAACTATAGAATGGATATCAGGTTCATTTGGTTCTCGTGTAACTAATCTTTACCCTATGAGTATTTTAAATGGAGTTGGAGCAGCTTGTGAATTTACTGGAGTTACATTTGCAGCAGCTGGACAATTCTTAGATACAGGATGTAAGATAATACATGCTGCACCATATACTACATCTAATGTTTCTTCAAAATCAATTTCAAAAAATGGTGGAGGAGCATTCTATAGATCATTACTAAAAGTAGTACCAGGAGCTCACCATTGTAAAGCAACTGCAGAATGTGAATCATTAATGTTAGATAATAACGGTTCAGCATCTCATACTATGCCTATAATAGAAGTTAATACTGATGATATAGATATAGGACATGAAGCAAGTATAGGAAGAATTAGTGATGAAGCAATATTCTATTTAATGAGTAGAGGTCTTTCAGAAGATGAAGCAAAACTTATGATAATTAGAGGATTTGTGGAACCTATTTCAAAAGAATTACCACTTGAATATGCAGTTGAGTTAAACAAATTAATAGAATTAGAGTTAGAAGGGACTATAGGGTAGGTGATAGAGATGAAAGAGAAAAAATATTCAGCAAAAGTACAAGAAACTATAGACCTGCTAAAATCAGCTGTAGCAGAAGAATCAAAAAAAGCAAGTAAAAAAGAAGTGGATATGTCATTAAATAAACCGGTATGGAATAGAATGAAATATAGTGTAAAAGGTATAGAAGAAGTACAAGAATTTAATGGATATGTTACTAAAAACTTAGAAAATGAAAATATCGAAATAAGTGAAAATGTATTTACTAAATTAAGAGTAGCAAACTACTTTAAAAATGAAGCAGAAAAATATGCTAACTTAAAGAAAAGAATATTAATAAAAGATAAAATAGAAGAAAATATATATATTACTATGGAACTTTCAAAAGATAATCCTCATTTAGTAGATGTATATAACATAGAGCTTGAAGAAAATGCAAGTGCAAAAATATTTTTAATGTATAAAGGTATAGATGAAGAATATACTTATCATAATGGATATATTAATGTTAAAGCAAGAAAAGGTTCAAAACTTGATTTAATAACTATACAAACATTAAATACAAAATCAGAAAATTTCTTAGGTGTGGATATAGATGTTTTAGAAGGTGCAGATGTAAAACATTATTCAGTTGAATTTGGTGGAGAGGCTAATGTAACTTCAGTTTCTTCTAACTTATTAGAAAATAGAGCAAATTCATTATTATTACCAGTATATTTATCTGATGGAGAAAGAAAAACAGATTATGAATACACATTAAACTTCCATGGAAGAGAATGTGTTGCAGACATAGATGCAAGAGGAGTAACAAAAGATAAAGCAGTAAAAGTATTTAGAGGTAATTTAGTATTTGAAAGATTTTCTTCAAAATCTGCTGGATCAGAAGCTGAGTTTTCAATACTTTTAGATAAAACAGTTAATGCTCACTCTATACCAACATTATTCTGTGATGAAGATGATGTTATAGGAGCACACTCTGCAAGTATAGGTAAAATAGATCAAGATAAACTACTATACTTAATGAGTAGAGGATTTGATGCTAAAAGTGCTAAAAAACTTGTAGTAGAATCATCTTTTGGGCCTGTATTTGATGCTATAGAAGATGAAGATATAGTTAGAGAGTTAAAGGAAATCTTGGAAAGAAGATTATAATGAACGATATAAAAAAAGAGTTCCCTATATTTAAAAAAAGGGATATGGCTTATCTAGATAGTGCAGCTACAAGTCAAAAACCACAAGAGGTTATTGATGAAATATATAATTACTATTGTGAAACTAATGGAAATGCAGGAAGAGGAAGTCATGAACTTTCTATGATAAATCAAGCTATAATGGAATCTACAAGAAAAAAAGTAGCAAGCTTTGTTGGAGTTAGTAATGAAAATAATATAGTTTTTACTAAGGGAACAACAGAAGGCTTGAATACTATAGCCTTTGGTTATGCATTTGAAAATTTACATGAAGGTGATGAAATAATTTTAGGAATTTCTAATCACCATGCTAATATAGTTCCATGGCAAGAAGTAGCTAGACTAAAAAAATTAAGAATAAGATATCTTTATTTAGATGAATTTGGAAATTTAGATTTAAAACAACTTCCATATTTATTTAATCCAAGAACTAAGATAATAAGTATATCAAGTGTGGTTAATACTACGGGAGTAATTCAAAAATTTAAAGAAGTTATAGAAATTGCTCATAGATATGATGTTAAAGTGGTACTTGATTGTGCTCAATCTATTATGCATTTTAAACATGAATTTGATATGTGGGATGTAGATTTTGCAGTATTTTCAGGACATAAAGTATTTGCAGCTCAAGGAGTTGGTGTACTTTTTGGGAAAAAAGAACTATTAAATAAAACAAGACCTTTCATATTTGGTGGAGACATGGTTGAATATGTTACAGAGAGTTCAGCTACATATAAGGAAGTACCACATAAATTTGAAGGTGGAACTCAAAATGTTGCAGCAATTTCTACACTTTCAAAAGCTGTAGAGTATATGGAAAAAATAGGTTATGAAAGATTACAGAAGGCTGAAGAAAAGTTAAATATGTATGCAACTTTTGCAATAAATACATTAGATTTTATTGAAACATATTATGCAGAAAATGTTGAAAAAGTAGGAATATTAGCATTTAATGTTAAAGGAGTTCATTCACATGATACTGCCTTTATACTTGATAATTTTAATGTTGCTGTTAGATCTGGACAACATTGCACTGCACCTTTACTCTCATATATGGGTATAAATTCATGTTGTAGAATGAGTTTAGGAATATATAACGATGAGAAAGATATAGATAGATTAGTAGAAGCTTTACTTGAAGTAAAGAGAATATTTTTAGATAAATAAAAAGGAATAGATTAACTATTCCTTTTTTCTATATTGTAACTTCTTGTAATTCATCTCTTTGGTTATTAATAAATGGTAAATACATAAGTATCATAGATAATACAAATAAACCAATAAGTGCAATTTGATAGAACCAGAAAGGTTTGATGAAACTAACTGCAGGTAAAATATAGTCTGCCATAAACATATAGTTAGTACCATAAATACCATTCCATATAAATGCAAGTCCTACTAATGCAAAATATCCTAAAATTGATGTTAATAATCCCTTTAAAGTTACTCTTTCATCTAGATGTATAAATGCATAGAATACTGCAAATATTTCAAACATGTGACTAGCTATAAAAGAATAAACATAAAGCGGTGAATAATATACTGAAAATCCAGGTATAATTACTGCTAGTATTGCTCCTGAAAACCAGAAATATACAAAGTTAAAATATAGTCTTTTTCTAGTTATAAAATAAATTCCAGCAAATATTAATGAAACATTACATAAATTCAATGGGACAGTATTATACCACACATCGCCTTCTAAATAAATCCTATAAAGTGAGTCAACTAATTTAACAACAAGGCAGAGTATACCTAAAAAAATAGTATATTTTCCCTTTTCTATTCCTTTAAATAAATAAGGTATTAAAAGTAAAATAATACAAATAATTAAAAGAACAAAAACAGGTTTTAAATGCTCTGGTGAGAAATATGATAAATGATATTCTCCCTTAACAAAATATTCAGAAAACATTATTTAACCTCCTTAAGAATAGAAACAAGTATAGCTATGTCATTGTATGTAACTCCACTAATTCTAGTTGCTTGCCCTATATTTTTTGGTTTTGTATAACTTAATCCACTTATTGCAATATTTGATAATCCTTTTATATTTTCATAATCAAAATCTTCAGGGATTACAATATTTTCAAGTTTTTTAAATTTCTCAATTTGATTTCTTTCTCTTTCAATAAATATTCTATATTTAGCTTCTATTTCTACTTGTTCTTTAGAAATTTTAGGTATGTCTTTAGTTTCAGTAAACATTGCTAAATTATCATAGTTAATTTCTTGTCTACCTAAAAATTCAAATGCCGTCATTACATTATTGTGAGATGCATTAGGATCTATACCTTTAAGTATTTCATTGTTTTCCTTATTTGGATAGATTTTAATTTCTTTAAGTCTTTCAATCTCTTCTTCAATAATATGAATGTTTTCTTCAAGTTCTTTTAATTTATTTGGATCTAGTAATCCAATTTCTTTAGCTTTTTCAAGTAATCTAATAAATACATTATCTTGTCTTAAAGTTAGTCTGTATTCTGCACGAGAAGGTAGAACTCTATAAGGTTCTGGAGTTTCCTTATTAATAATATCATCTATTAATACTCCTATATATCCTTCATCACGAGAAATGATAATAGGTTCTTTACCATCAATTTTACGTACAGCATTAACTCCAGCTATAAATCCTTGAGCAGCTGCTTCTTCATACCCACTAGTACCATTAATAGTTCCAGCTTGGAATAAATTTTCTATTACTTTAGATTCTAAAGAAAAATGTAATTGTCTAGCAGGAACAAAATCATATTCTACTGCATATCCATATCTTAAAATTTTAGCATTTTCTAAACCTTTAATTGTTCTGATAAGTTTTTCTTGAGCAAATGGAGGCATAGCTGTTGTAAATCCATTTACATATATTTCATCACTTTCTCTTGATTCTTGTTCAAGGAAAATTTGATGATCTGTCTTATCAGGGAAGTTCATTATTTTTCTATCTAAAGATGGACAGTGTCTTGGACCTTTTGTAGATACTATACCTGTAACTATAGGAGAGTATTTTAAAAGTTCTTGTCCTACTTTAATTGTTTCTTCTGTTGTGAAAGTTAACCATGTTTCTAAAGGTTTTTCATCAACTTCTTCAGTCATGTATGAAAAATATCTAGGATTAGTTTCACCTTGTAATTTTTCAAGTATATCTATATTTATACTTTTCTTATCTATTCTTGGTGGTGTAGCAGTTTGATATCTATCCATTTCAATACCATATTTAACTAGGTTATCAGGTAATGAATTACTTGCTTTTTCACCTTGTCTTCCAGCAGAGTATTTAACATCTCCTATTATATATTGCCCATTTAAGAAAGTTCCTGTACAAAGTACTACAGCTTTAGCAGAATATTTTAATCCTAAAGCATCAACTACTCCTATAACTTTCTTATTTTCATCTAACATTAAATCTTCTACCATGTTTTGTATTACATCAAGATTATCTTGTTTTTCAATTATTTCTCTCATTTTAATTCTATACCAATATTTGTCTGCTTGTGCTCTTGTAATTTTAGCAGCTAAACCTTTAGTATGATTTAAATTTTTAAGTTGTAAATTGTATTTATCAATATGTATAGCCATCTGTCCACCAAGCATACCTATTTCACTAACTATGTGAGATTTTCCTGGTCCACCTATGGCAGGGTTACAACTCATCATTGCAATATTATCTAAATATATAGTAAAAAGTGCAACTTTTTTTCCAAGTCTAGCAGCTGCAAGCGAAGCTTCAACTCCAGCATGTCCTGCACCTACTACTATAATATCATAGTTTTGCATAATTCCTCCTTTTAGAAAGTGATACTTTTTTCAGCGTCAATGAATCTACCTATAGTTTCATCAACAGTTTGACTTAAGTATCTATCATCATTTACTTCAACTAGTTCACTAAATTTACCAGTTCTATTTCTATCTATTAGTAGTGAGATTTCAGTATCTTCATATTTTGTTAACATATTGTAATCTCCCATACTATCACCAGCAACTAATATTGGTCCTTTTTTGTATAATGGGTAAATATATTTTTCTATAACTTCAACTTTACCTTCATAATATGTTTCTATAGTACCTTTTCTAATTTCACCAGTAATTTTTTCGTTTATAAATTCAAGTTCTTTACCATAGATTTCTTTGATATATGGATGAAGAGGTTTTAATACTTCTTCAACCTGTATTCTAGGAGAACCTGAAATTACATATACATCTATATCATTTTCATGGAATTCTTTTATTAACTCTTCCATTTCTTTAGCTATTGCTAGCCCTGTTTTATATGATGAAATATTATCTTCATAAATCCAGTTTTCATAACCGAATTCAATAGTATTATGATAATTAATAGCTTTTTGTATTAAAGCTCTTAATTCTTCCTCGCTCATATCGTAAAAGAATATCATAGTTATATCAAAGTGATCGTATTTAAAGAATAGATATTCTACTAATTCTTCTATATTAGCTAAAAATTCTAAATATACATCACTAGTATATTCTACAGAATATGCTCTTTCGAAGATTTCCATAAATCTTGATAAAACTTTTTCTTCAGCAGGGAAATGTTTGTATAAGAAATCACTTAATACTTGTGGAGTAGTTCTATATTTTTTAAACTTCAACACATAGTGCATTAATGCATATTGTATATCATTCATAAGTATAGTATTATCACAATCAAATATTGCGTAATTCCCGTTATTTTTACTTTTGACTATTAATTCATCAATTCTTTTTTTAATATTTTCTTTCCACATAACTTTTCCTTTTTATTTGATATACATAATTATACTATATATATCCTTAAAATACAACCATACTAAACTTTGCTAGAATAAATATGAAAAAATAAATATAGTTTGGCTGAATAAGTAAAAAAATGTTTACAAATATATATAAAAGTTGTATAATATATAAAGACAAGTAGATGTTAAAAGGAGGATTGTTATGGGTATTAAAAAAGGTAGTAAAAGACCTTGGGATATATGGAAACATAAAGATGAAACTGAATTTAGAAATATCAACATTGGAATTAGGCTTAATAAAGAAGAACATGAAAGACTTTTAAATGCTAAGAAAAAAATAAATTATACAACAGCAGACATACTTCTTTTAGGTATTGAAGCTATAGAAAAAGATAAATATTAATTAGGTAGTATAAATCTACCTATTTTTTTTAATAAAAATTCAAGAAAATTTGGTAATTAGCTATGTTTTAATGGTATAATATGTATATCAAAAAATAAGGAGAAAAAATGGTTTATGGAAAGATAATATTATTTGGAGAACATTCAGTAGTTTATGGTAAAAATGCTATAGCCATGCTAATGAAAGGTGTAAATTTAAAAGCAGAAATAATATTAAAAAAAGTAAAAGAGAGTAAACATGTAAGTGATATAAAAGAATATATAAAAAGTAAGTATGGAATAGAAGAAGATATATATATAGATATAATATCAACTATTCCTTCAGGTAGTGGTCTTGGATCTTCTGCTGCGCTTGCAATAGCGATAGCTAAAGCTTTTAAAAAAAAATATGGTTTAAATAAAGAGGATGTTAAAAATATAGTGTGGGAAAGTGAAAGAAGAGCACATGGTAATCCTAGTGGAATAGATATTGCAGTAATATTAAATAATGAAAATGTATTATTCAATAAACAAGATGGAGTAAGAAAAATAGAATTTAATTTAGGAGCTAAATTAGTTATTGCAAATAGTGGTTTAAAAGGTGTAACTCGAGAAGCAGTTGCTATGGTAGCTGAAAATTATGATGAATTTAAAGTATATATAGATAATTTAGGAGATATTGCAAATAAAGCTATAAAAGCATTAGAAGAAAAAGATATTTTTTTCTTGGGAGAACTAATGAATTTAGCTCAAGTAAATTTAAAATCAATGAATTTATCAAATGATAAATTAGAAAAACTAATAAATGTTGCTAAAAACAATTCGTTAGGAGCAAAAATTACTGGTGCAGGACTTGGAGGATGTATTATTTCATTAGTTAAAACAAAAGATGAAGCAAATTACTTAAAAAAATTATTAATTAAAGAAGGAGCAAAAAATGTATGGCTAGAGGATATATAAATATAGCTATAGTAAAATATTGGGGTAAGAAAGAATTTAATCCTTATCTTATACCTATGCAGGGAAGTATCTCGTTAAGATCTAAAAGATTATATACTGAAACCTTTATTACAGAAAGTAAAGAGGACATTTTTATTCTTAATGATGTAATTCAAGATGAAAGAGAAACAAAAAAGATATTTGATTTTGTAGATAATGTTATAAAAAATAGGAAAAAGATTTGTATTAATAGTAAGAACTATGTTCCTACAGCTGCAGGACTTGCCTCAAGTGCAAGTGCCTATTGTACTTTAACTAAGGCTTTAAATGATTTTTTTGATTTGAATTTAACTGTAGAAGAAATGGCGAAAATTTCAACTATGGGATCAGGATCTGCGGGAAGAAGTTTTTATGAAATAGCAGCATTTGATAAAAATGGAGAAATTTATGAATTAAAAACAGGTCTAAATCTTGCTATGTTAGCTATAGTTGTAAGTGACAAAAAGAAAGATATATTATCTAGAGATGCAATGAAGATAGCACAAAAGTCAGTTATTTATTCTATGTGGGTTAAAAGGGCTAATGAAGATTTTGAAAAAATGAAAGTAGCTTTAAGTGAAAATGATTTTATAAAAGTTGGAAATATTATGGAAAAAAATACAATAATAATGCATAATACGACATTTAGATCTAATCCTTCTTTCTCTTTTTTAACTAAAGAAACGTATAGTGTTATTAAGGCTATAAAAAGAATTAGAATGAAGGGAATAAATATTTTTACAACTATGGACGCAGGGCCTAATGTTAAAGTACTTTATTTAAAAGAAGATGAAGAAAAAGTATTAGAGGCATTAAATGAATATTTTGAAGGGAAGATACTTTTATGCTAGAAAAAGCAGGTTCGAAACTTTACTTAGCAGGAGAATATGCAATTTTAAAAGAAAATTCTTATGCAATAGTGTCATATATTGAAAAATATACTTATCTAGAAATAGAAAAAAATGAAAAATGGGAAATAATTACAGAAGTTGAAGATAAAGATAATCTAATACCAAAACTTATCAATTATTTAGAAAATAAATATGAAATAAAAAATAAGGCAAAGCTTAAATATTTTAGTGAGCTATATGAAAAAGATAAAAAATATGGACTAGGTTCTTCAGCTTCATTAATTGTTGTAACGATTAGAGGTATACTTAAATTAAATGAAATGAGTGTGGATAAGAAAAAAATATTTAATATATGTATAGATTTTATGATAGAAAATGATATGAATGGATCTTTTGGTGACATAGCGTGCATTTGTTATGAAAAAAATATTTTATTTAAATCTTCAAATAGAATAGATAGAAATTATGAAATAAAAGAATTAGATGTTAAATCTAATTTACATATAGATGCAATATGGACTAAAAGTCCAGCAAGTAGTTCAAAATTAATTTCTAAAGTGGATTTAGAAAGTTACTTTTTTGAGGAATTTAAAGTTAAATCAAATATATATGTTTTAGATATGTTTAATGCATTGTTAGAAAATGAAATAGATGCAGTTTTAGAAAATGTAAATAGATTAAATCAAAATTTACATAATCTAGAAAAAAATAATGAGGTAGTAATACATACTCTTTCTATTGAAAAAATGTTAGGAGAATATAAGTTTTCTAAGATTTCTGGAGCAGGGGGAGGAGATTTTATACTTTCATTTTCAAAAAATGAATCAAAAACAGATTTAACTATAAATTTAATATATTGATAAAAGGTCTATAAAATGATAAAATAATATGTAATGATTAAAATTAGAAAGAGGGAAAAAGATGGAAAAAATCTTAAAAAGAAGTGAAGTTGATATAAACCAAACTTGGGATTTAACAACAATATTTAAAAATGATGAAGCTTGGGAAGCTGAATTTGAAAAATTAAGCAAAGAATTTGAAGAAATTTCAAAATATGAAGAAACTATGACTTCAAATGTTGATAATTTAATTGCAACGTTAGATTTAGATGACAGTATAAATCAAAGAATGATGTTACTTTATACTTACGCTCATTTAAAAGGAGATGAAGATACAAGTAATTCTAAATATCAAGAATATAATTCAAAAATCATGACTTTATATTCAGAATATGATGCAAAATCAACATTCGTTAAAATAAAATTATTAGAATTATCAGAAGAAGAAGTAGAAAAATACTTTAATGATGAAAGATTAGTAGAACGTAAATTTGAAATGGAAAAATTATTTAAAACTAAAAAACATCAATTATCTCAAAAAGAAGAAGAATTACTTGCTAATATGAGTCAAATATCTAATACTGCAAGTAAAGCATTTTCTATGTTAAACAATGCAGATATCACTTTTGAAGATATAGAAAATTCAAAAGGAGAAAAATTAGCTCTTAACCATGCAAGATATGGTATGTATATGGAATCAAGCGATAGAACTTTAAGAGAAAACGCATATAATTCTATGTATAAAACATACAAAGGATTAAAAAATACTTTTGCAACTACTCTTGAAGGTCAAGTATTAAATCATACAACTAATGCTAAATTAAGAAAATATACTAGTGCTAGAAACGCGGCTGTTTCAGCAAACTTTATAGATGAAAGTGTATATGATTCATTACTTTCAGCTGTTAATGATAAATTACCTGAATTACATAAATATGTTAAATTTAGAAAAGAACAATTAGGTGTTGAAGAATTAAGAATGTTTGATATGTATACATCTCTTGTAAAAGAATTAGATCTTAAATTTACTTATGAAGAAGCTAAAGAAATAATAATTGATGCACTTCAAGTAATGGGTGAAGAATATGTTGGTTTAATAAAAAAAGCATTTGATGAAAGATGGATAGATTATGCTGAAAATGAAGGTAAGAGATCTGGAGCTTATTCAAGTGGAACTTATGGAACTAATCCATTTATCTTAATTAGCTGGCGTGGAACTTTAGATAACTTATTTACATTAATACATGAGTTAGGACATAGTATACATAGTTATTACACTAGAAATTATCAACCATATATTTATGGGCACTATACAATTTTCTTAGCAGAAGTTGCAAGTATTACTAATGAATTAATATTAAGTGATTACTTAATTAAAAAATATGCTGATAATAATGCAGTAAAAGCATATATCATAAATCACTACTTAGATCAAGTTAAAGGTACAGTATTTAGACAAACTCAATTTGCTGAATTTGAATATGAAATTCATAAATCAGTTGAAAATGGACAACCATTAACTGCAGAATACTTATCAACTATATATGAAAATATAAACAAGAAATTCTATGGTGAAGATATGACTTATGATGAAAATATTAGATATGAATGGGCAAGAATACCTCATTTCTACTATAACTTCTATGTATATCAATATGCAACAGGTATGTCAGCAGCATCAGCATTTGCTAAGAAGATTTTAAGTGAAGGTAAACCAGTTGTTGAAAAATATATTAATTATTTAAAATCAGGAGCTAGTGATTATTCATTAAACATTTTAAAAACAGCAGGTGTTGATATGAATACTAACGCACCAGTTTATGCTTGTCTTGAAACTTTTGGAGAAAAATTAGCAGAACTTGAAAAAATATTAAAAGAAATATAGGGAAGAAAGTGAGAAATCACTTTCTTTTTTGTTTCTTAAGGTATAATTTGTATGAGGTGATTTAATTATGACTGAATATAAAAAGTATGTAATAGTATTCCCTTCTGATTATTTTGATGATAATAAAGTAGATGAAGAATATTTAGAAGAATTTAATGTTGTAGAAAAAAAGAAAATATGGAAATGCTTCTATTTTCACAAAGTAAATTTTTTGATGAAGGTATAGTTAAATTTAATAAAAAAGCTAAAAAAGAATGGGTGCAAATGCTATATAGAGGTTGGATGTTATCAGAAGAACAATATATTAGATTGTATGATGCATTAAATATTTATTTTGATGGCTACAGTTTACAAGTAAATAATCCGCAAGATTATAAAAAAATGCATTTTTTCCCGAATGTGTATGAAGAAATAAAAAAGCATACGCCTAAAATGTTAGTATATAAAAAAGATAAACAAATAGATATAGATTATGTAAACTGTATTTTTGATAGATATATGGTAAAAGATTATGTTAAATCGGTAAAAGAAACGGAATTTCCAAAGTATTTTACTAAAAAAACGACTCAAAAAGAATTTGATGAGTCTATGAATATTTTCTATAAATATAGAGGGCCGTTGTTTACGGGTGGAATATGTATAAAAGAATTTGTTGACTTAGAAGAAATAGAATTAAGAGTTTTCTATTTTGGGAATACATTAATATATGAAATATCTGAAGAAGATAAAATAAAATATGAATTTCCAGGTGAAGAATTCTTGAATAATTTTTAACTCTAGGACTATACACTATTGATTTTGCAAAAAAGAAAAATGGGGAATGGATAATTATAGGAACAGGAGATGGAGGTTTTTCCTCTATTCCAATTAATATGTCAATTGATAATTTTTATAAAAAAATATTTGAAACAAAGAGATATTTTATTGAATTTGATAGTAAATGTGGAAAATATATTTTGAAGACTATGATAATAATAAGTATCCGATGCAAATTTATTTTTATGAAGGCATTGAAAGTCTAGATTATTATGAAGATATTACTTTAGTATACGAACTTGATTTTAAAATCGGTGTGTGTATTAATAAAGAAAATTTAGAAAAAGATAAAAAATATAAACTAGTTATTTCTGGTGAAAAAATGAAATATGATTCTTCGGGAGAAAATAGCTATATGTATGTAAAAACAGAAAAAAACTTTAGTTTAGGTTCAAATTACTATGACTTTAATGAAGATTATGGTGGAAGCTACACTGTTGGTTATTATACCATTGTTTTTAATGATGTTTATCATCGATTTGATGACGTAGATATTGAAAAAATTGGTAATGAGTTTCCAGTGTATACTAATGCATTAATAGATATAGGCTTTTGTTTGGCTCTAATAGATAGAAATAAAAATAAAGATTTAACTACAGAACAACTAGAAGATATAGTAGTATTTGAAGTATATTGATTTTATCTCTTCCCTTTTTCTTTTTTCAAGGTATAATATTTGTGAAAATATAAATTGGAGGATTTTTTATGAAAACAATAGGTTTAATTGGTGGTATGAGTTGGGAAAGTACTCTTACATACTATAAGTTATTAAATGATAAAGTGATGCATCATTTAGGTGGATTAAATTCAGCAAAAATAATATTATATAGTGTTAACTTTGCTGATATAGAAAAATGCCAAAAATGTGGTGATTGGAATAAAAGTGCAGAAATATTAAAAGATGCAGCTTTAAAACTTGAAAAAGCCGGAGCGGATTTTGTATTAATTTGTACTAATACTATGCATAAAGTTGTTCCAGAAATACAAAAAGATTTAAATATCCCTATAATTCATATTGCAGAAGCAACAGCTGATGTACTTGTAGAAAGAGGTATAAAAAAAGTTGCATTACTTGGAACTAAATATACTATGACACAAGACTTCTATAGAGAAAAATTAACTAAAAGGGGTATAGAAGTTGTAATACCTTGTGAAGTTGGAGTAGAAGTAGTAAATGATGTAATATTTAAAGAATTATGTGTTGGAGAAGTAAAAAAAGAATCTAAAGATAAATATATAGATATAATAAATGGTTTAATTGCTGATGGAGCAGAAGGTGTAATCCTAGGATGTACAGAAATAGATCTATTAATAAAAGATGGAGATGTTAATGTACCTGTATTTGATACAACAGAAATTCATGCTGAAAAAGCTTTTGAATTAGCTGTTAAATAATGTAGTAAAAACAAGGGTTGCATATCTTCAAAAAAATTTTTTTGAAAATATGCAATTTTTTTGTTGACAAAGTGAAAATGATATGGTAATATAATTGAGTTCGATAAGGAACGAGGACAATGGAAAGAAAAGGAATAAATAAAGCAAACAAGAAAGACAAGAAGTCAATTTAAGGTAAAGACAATAACTT
>NZ_WOEI01000023.1 GCF_009733925.1 Streptobacillus canis
CCTTGATTTTATCTAGTTTTTAAGTGATTTAATATACTTTTTTTGTAAAAAAAAGAGATAAAATTTATATGAATTTTCATATGTTTTTTATCTCTTTTCATTAATTAGGACTTTTCAACAGCCCCTTCTTTTTTAGTATATTGATCTTTAATATGAAATTTTTCTGTTTTAGTCTTATATCCATATACATAATCAAGATGTATATTTTCCATAGATTTAAAGACCTTTTGTTTAAGTCCTGGGTTATTAGCTTCAAGACTTTCTAGCATATCTTTTATTTCTTTTCTTTTACTTGATGTTTTACCTGCTTCAATAACACAACCACAGTTCATAGCTCTTATTCCATTTTTCTTAGTAAATTTAATAATGTCAGCTTCATGAACATTAACCATAGGTCTTATTAATGTAAGATTTCCAGAAGTAGAAGGCATTTTAGGTAACATAGTTTTTAATGTTCCCCCATAGAATAAATTGATTAAAGTAGTTTCTATAACATCATCAAAGTGATGTCCAAGAGCTAATTTATTGTATCCCATTTGTTCTATATTTTTATATAATATTCCTCTTCTCATTTTAGCACAAAGGAAGCAAGGATAGTCATTAGCCATTTCATTAGCAATCTTCCATATATTTGTATCTATAATCTCACAATCTATATTTAATTCTCTTAGATTAAATTTAAAATGTTCAAGATCTTCTTCTCTAAATCCCGGGTTTAAACTAATAGCTTTAAATTCAAAATTAAATCTCTTATCTTTTTTTAATTCTTGGAATAATTTAACTAAAAGTAGTGAATCCTTACCTCCAGAAACTGCTATTGCAATTTTATCCCCATCTTCAATTAATCCATATTCTAATATTGCACCTAAGAATTTAATATATATATCTTTTCTAAACGTAGTTCTTATACTTTCTTCTATTTCTTCCACTGGTTTAAGTGGTCCATCAGGTATTATTGCATTACAACTTAAATTAACCATTACCTATCTCCTATTAATAAATATATTTGATTATATCATTAAAAGTATAATTATTCAATTCATATATTGCAACTTGATTATTACTGTAGTATACTTAGGTTGGAGGTATAGATATGTGTTTAATTATAGGAATAGTAGCACTGATTTTCTTTCTAGTAATAATTGGATTTGTTGGAAGTGCAGCAATAAGCTTAATTAGTATAATATTTGGATTAATTAAAGTACTATTAATTAGTCCATATTTTTGGGTAGCACTAATAATTATAGTACTTTTAGGCTTCATATCAGAAAATTCAAGTTCATGTCTTGGATGCTTCATAATTACTGTTATAGTATTAGGAGTAACTATATATTTTTTCTTTAAGTTTATCCTAACAATAGCTTAGATAAGTATTAGAAGCATTTACTTGAAAATTAAAATATAGTATAATTGTACTATCAAAGGTAGACGAAAGGAAGTTTAATGAAGAAAAGATTATTATTACTTGCAACTTTATTATTGGTTACAATAAGTTTTGCAGGAACAAAAGAAGATTTTGAAAAAGCATACGAAAAATATGAAACAACTAAAAATATAGAGCAATTAGAAAAGGACTTATTAAAAATATCTAAATTAAAAACAGATAACTATACTATAAGTTCAAAATTTGAATTAGCAAAAATTAAAATAATGCAAAATAAAAATGAAGAGGCTAAAAAATATATTAATGAAATACTAGCAGATAAAGTAGTAAGTGCTGAAGGAATTAAAATGGCAAAAACTATGCTTTATTCTATAGAAGATAATTATGATAAAAAAATAAAAATATTATCTGAAATAATAGCTTCAGATAAAAAAGATTTAGGGTTACAAATAGAAATGTTAAAACAAGTTTCTATGAAAGGTGATACAGCTAAATTTGATAAACTTTACAAAGAATATACTAAAAAATTATCAGGAAATGAAAAAGTAAAAGTTTCATTAGATATTAATTTAATTGAAACATTATTAACAGATAAACAATATATGAATGCTGAAAAAATAGCTAAACCATATTTAACAAGTAAAGATAATGATTTAAAAGCATTAGCAAACCACTATATGGCGTTATCTAAATTAGATCAAAATGATCTTAAATCAGCTATCAAATATTCAGATGAAGCAAGTAAATTATCTAAAGAGCTTGATTCAGATATAGAAAACTTAAACTATATCTTAGCAATGAATAATAAAGACTATGTAAAAGGATTAAATAAATTAATAGTATTAAAAAATATTACTAAAGATAAATCAGTATACTTTGAGTTAATTACTCTTGCTGAAAGCTTAGGAAAAGTAGATCTTGCAGAAGCTACTATTAAAGAATTTAGAACTATATTAGATGAAAAACAAAACAAAGCTTTAAATGATACATTATCTAAATTATTCTTATCAGATAGAATGTATGAAAAATCTATTAAATATGCAGGAAAAGCAGTTAAAGAAGATAAAGTAGACGATGGATATTTAGTTTTAGCAGTAGTATATGCTAACTTAAATAATAAAGAATTAGCACTAAAAAACATTAAAGAAGCAATAGCTAAAAATGTTGAAGGTGCAAAAGATGTAGAAAAACAAATATTAGAAAACTTAAAATAATGGGATGCTATGCATCCCGTTTCATATTATGGAATGAAAAAATATAAATATATCAAGCTAGATATAAAAACAAATAAAAAGATAAATAAATAAAATAAAGGTATAAAAAAATTGTATAGTCTAAATATATATGCTATACTTTAAATATACCCAAAGATTAGACAGGAGGAATTAAAATGAGTTTTATACTTAAAGATTTACCATATGCTTATGATGCATTAGAACCAGTAATAGATAAGGAAACTATGCACTTCCATCATGATAAACATCATAATGCATATATTACAAACTTAAATAACCTATTAGAAGGTACAGGATTTGAAAATGCAACTATAGAAGAAATATTAACATCACTTGATAAAATGCCAGAAGCTAAGAAAAATGGTATTAGAAATAATGCTGGTGGAACATATAACCACGATTTATTCTGGGAATCAATGATACCTGGTGGATCAAAAGAACCAGTAGGAAAATTAAAAGAAGCAATTGATAAAACATTTGGTTCATTTGAAGAATTCAAAACTTTATTTAACGCTAAAGGAGCGGCTCAATTTGGTTCAGGTTGGGTATGGTTAGTAAGCGATAATGAAGGAAACTTAGAAGTAGTTTCAACTGCAAACCAAGATAGTCCAGTATCAAATGGTAAAAAAGTAATTTTAGGTAATGACGTATGGGAACATGCTTACTACTTAAATTACCAAAACAGAAGAGCTGACTATTTAAAAGAATGGTTTAATGTAGTTAACTGGGATGTTGTAAGCGCAAGATATTAATAATTTTTGCCCTCAAAAGAGGGCAATTTTTTTTTACAAAAAATATTTTTGAAAAAAAATATATTTTACTTTCCTTTTTCTAATTCATGTGCTATACTATCAGTAAATACAAGATATAGAGAAAAAATAAAATATATATTCACAATATATTGAGTTAATCTAGGAAAGGGGAGAAAGTGGCGTGAACATACTAAAGAGAGATGGTAGAGAAGAAAAATATGATTCTTCAAAAATATATAACGCTATATGCAAAGCTAATGAAACAGTATTACCAGAAGAAAGAGTAAGCACTAAAAAAATAGAAGAAATAATACAACATATAGAGGATAAAAAAATCTCAACAGTTGAAGAAATACAAGATTTTATTGAAAAATCTTTAGTCGAACAAGGATTATATAAATTAGCCAAAAACTACATAGTATACAGATACACTAGATCTCTTGTAAGAAAGGCTAACACTACTGATGAATCTATACTTGCATTAATACAAAATGCAAATAAAGAAGTTGGTGAAGAAAATTCAAATAAAAATTCTGCAGTTGCATCTACTCAAAGAGATTTAATAGCTGGGGAAGTAAGTAAAGATTTAACAAGACGTATAATCTTACCTGAAAATATTAGTAGAGCACATGATGAAGGTATGATACATTTCCATGATGCAGATTATTTTATACAAAATATATTCAATTGTTGCTTAGTTAATATAAAAGACATGTTAGATAATGGAACAGTAATGAATTCAAAATTAATAGAATCACCTAAAAGTTTTCAAGTTGCATGTACTGTATTAACTCAGATTATCGCAGCAGTTGCAAGTGGACAATATGGTGGACAAAGTATAGATATTAGACATTTAGGAAAATATTTACGTGTAAGTAGAGAAAAATATTTAAATAAATATAGAGAAAAATACACTAACTTAGATGAAGAAACTTTAAAATCTTTAGTAGAAGATAGAGTTAAGGATGAACTAAAGAGTGGAGTTCAAACTATACAATATCAAATTAATACTTTAATGACTACTAATGGACAATCACCATTTGTAACATTATTCCTTTATGTTAGAGATGATGATGAATATAAAGATGAAGTTGCAGATATAATAGAAGAAATATTAAATCAAAGAATACAAGGTATAAAAAATGACCAAGGTGTATATGTTACATCTGCTTTCCCTAAACTTGTATATGTATTAGATGAAAATAATGCTCTAAAAGGTGGGAAATATGATTATCTAACAAGAAAAGCAGTAGAATGTACATCTAAGAGAATGTATCCAGATTATATTAGTGCTAAAATAATGAAAGAAAATTATGAAGGTAATGTATTTTCACCTATGGGATGTAGATCTTTCTTATCACCATATAAAGATAAGAATGGAGAATATAAATTTGAAGGAAGATTCAATCAAGGAGTTGTTAGTTTAAATCTGGTTCAAATAGCCTTAATTGCAAAAACAGAGGAAAAATATTTTGAGTTATTAAATGAAAGATTAAAACTTTGTTTTGAAGCATTAATGTTAAGACATAATAGATTAAAAGGAACAGTTTCAGATATATCACCTATACATTGGCAATATGGGGCAATAGCTAGACTTGAAAAAGGTGAAAAGATTGATAAATACTTAATGGATGGTTATTCAACTATATCTTTAGGGTATATAGGAATATATGAAGCAACTAAAGTAATTACAGGTAAATCTCATACAAGTTCAGAAGGTAAAGAATTTGCTCTTAAAGTTATGAAGAGGCTTGAAGAAGCAACTTCAAATTGGAAGAAAGAAACAGGTATAGGTTTTGGTCTTTACGGTACACCAGCTGAAAGCTTATGCTATAGATTTGCTAAAATAGATAGAAAGAAATTTGGAGTAATAGAAGATATTACGGATAAAGGATATTATACTAATTCTTATCACGTTGATGTTAGAGAAAATATTTCAGTATTTGAAAAATTTGATTTTGAATCAGACTTCCAAAAAATTTCTAGTGGTGGAGCAATTTCTTATGCAGAAATACCAAATATGACTAAAAATATTGAAGCATTAGAAGAATTAGTAAAATACATTTATGATCATATACAATATGCAGAATTTAATACTAAGACAGATTATTGTCATGTATGTGGATTTGATGAAGAAATGATAGTAAATGAAGAGAATAAATGGGAATGTCCACAATGTAAAAATACAGATAAAAAGAAAATGAATGTAATTAGAAGAACTTGTGGATATTTAGGAGAAAATTTCTGGAATGAAGGGAAAACTAAAGAAATAAGCAAAAGAGTATTACATATATGAGAATAGCTAAAATAAAACCTACAGATATTTCAAATGGATTTGGAATAAGAGTAAGCGTCTTTGTCTCAGGATGTAGACATGCGTGCCCTGGATGTTTTAATAAGGAAATATGGAGCTTTGAAGAAGGAGAAGTGCTTGATAAAAGCATATTAGATAAGATATTTACTTGTCTTGATAAGGAATATATTAGAGGAATTACTTTTTTAGGAGGAGAACCTCTTGAACCTAAAAACCAAGAAGGAGTATATTTGCTCTTAAAGGCAGTTAAAGAAAGATTTCCTGATAAGAACATTTGGCTTTACTCAGGTTTTACTTATGAATATTTAAAAGAAGAAATGATTCCTTTTTTTCCATATTTAGAAAAAATACTAAATTTAATTGATGTTTTAGTTGATGGAAGATTTGAAATAGCTCTACTAGATTTAAAACTTAAATTTAGAGGTTCAAGAAATCAAAGGATAATAGATATGAAAAAATCAGCTGAAATTAATGAGGTAGTTTGGTTAGAAGAAATAGAAGATAAAAACCTCTATGTTTCACCAAATGAAACAATACCAGAGAGAATGGACAAATTAATAAAATTAGATAAAATGGGACTTTAAGTCCCTTTTATTTTGCATATAATTTGATTAGCAAGAACCGAATTTTATTGCTTTTAGTATAGCTTTGGTATATAATATAATTAATAAAAAAAATGAGGGAGTTGTTTATGAAATTAAAAAAAGTTTTAATATACAGTAGGCATGGAATAAGGTACCCGTTATTTAATCTTGAAGAAATAAGTAAAGTAGTTGATCCAGAAAAGATTAAATGGGATTTTGAAGATGCTGTACTTACAAAAAAAGGTGAAATTTTAGAGTATGAGTTTGGTAAATATTTAAAGAAATATTTAGATAAGTTAGATATAAATATATTAACTAAAGAGTTTCACACAAATTCTATGAAAAGAACAGTGCTTACATCTAAATTATTAGCCTTAGCTATGTTCCCATTTGAAGATATAGAAACAGAATATATGTTTAAAGATTTAAGTAAATTAGATATTAATTACAATATCTTATTAACACCAGAAGTTGTAAATTTAAAAAAATTAGAAGAGTCTGATAAAAAATTAAGACATTCATACAACTTAATAGAAGCTAGTTTAGGTATAGAAAAAGATAGTATATATAATCTTAAATCAGGAGTAACTATAGATGAAAGAGGAATAATTTATTCTGATGGAGCATTTAGATATGGAACAGACCTTGTTGATATGTATATACTTAAATACTACGAAGGATTTAAATATGATGAAATCTTTAGAAGTAATGATTTTAGAAAAGATCTTAAAGAAATGTCTAAAGTAAAAGATGCTTTACTTGACCTTTTATTTGCTGATAAAGAATATATAGCTCACTCAGTAAGCAATGCTTATCAATTAATGTTAAGACATGCAAGAAATGGTGTAGATTTATCCGTAATAGTAGGGCATGATTCAAATATTGCAACTATATTATCTGCTCTTGATGTAAATACAGAAGGTATAGGAAATGAATTTGAAAAATATCCTATAGGATCAAAATTAGTATTTAAAATATATGAAGATGATAGTTTTGATTTAGATATGCTGTATTATGATGTAGATAGAATAAGATACATGGAAGATAGAGATCCAATATGTAAAACATTATTAACTAATGGAAGATTTAAATAGAGGTGTAAAATGAGTAATGAAATAATTAAAACAATAAATAGTAGAAAATCAGTAAGAAATTTTACTGGAGAAAAAGTAAAAAAAGAAGATTTAGAATTAATTTTAAAAACAGTTTTAAGAATGCCAAATTCAAGAAACTTACAACAATTATCTTTTGTTGTAGTGCAAGATAAGGAAAAAATTGAAAAATTAGCAGAATACTGTGGTAGACAAAAACAAGTTGCTACTGCAGATACTTTCATAGTAATAGTAGGAGATTACAGTAAATTTATTGGAGCATTAAAAGCTAAAGGTGAAGAAGTAAATGAAGATATTTTCTCTACTTCTATTATAGCAAATATGTTTGGCGATGCAGGAATTGCTGCTGCAACTATAGACTTATTAGGACATTCTTTAGGATATGGTTCAACAATAATAGGAGGAGTATTTAGTGTATCTCCAATTGAAACAGCTAAATTATTAAACTTACCTAAACATACTTTCCCTCTACTTGGGGTAACTTTAGGAGTTCCTGAAGAATTTGTGAAAGCTTCACCTCTAAAACCAAGAACACATTTTGATAATGTAATTTTCTTTGAAGAATACGCTAAAGAAAAAGCAATAGAAGGTGTAGTAGAATACAATGAGGAATTAAATAAATACTGGGAAAGCATTAATGTTAATTTACCATCACATATAGAAGTGATTAAATCATATTTAGATGGAATAAACGAAGAAATATTAACAGGATTTATGAACGAACAAGGGTTTAAAAAATAATGGAAAAACAAGAAATACTTTTAGATATAGAGAAACTAATAAATCATTTAGAAAGAAAGAATGTTAGGTTTAGGGACAAAGAAAAAGCAAAAGATACTTTAAGTAAACTTGGGTATTTTAAATTAAAAGAGTTTTCATATATTTATAGAGATGAAAATGGTAGATATTTTGATAATACATATTTTGAAAACTTTGTAGATAACTTTTATTTGGATAAAAAATTAAGATTAGAAATATTATCTTTAATTGAGAATATTGAGATATATCTTAAAACTAGGTTAGTTAAGATATTAGGGGAAAAAGGGGCATATACGTACTTAGATTTTCCATCTTGGACTAATAGAAATGCGAAAGAAGAAGATGTTAGAAGAATATCTCAAAAGATAGTAAAAAAGAATGATAAGATAGTAAATAAAGAATATGTGTTTGATAAAAAGGTTGTAAGTCTCTATGTAGATAAATACAAGAAAAATGTATTACCTATATGGGTAATAATGGAAACTTTAACTTTAGGAGAGATAACAGAAATATTAAATGTTGCTTATCCTAAAATGTTTGAAATTGCATATATTGATGTATATGAAAATTATGAAGAATTTTTAAGTAAATTAGAAGTTATTAAAGATGTTAGAAATATGGCAGCTCATAATAATGACGTGCTTACAGAAGAATATAGCGTGGGGAATATTATCGATGTAATAGAGATAATATTGCATTTTTGTAAGACTATAGACATAGATGTGGACTATAGTAAAATTAAAGAAATATTACTTGAAATAGAAGAAAAAACATATTGGTTTAAAAATATTTCAAAGGAATATATCGAGGATTTAATAGATAGGAGTTTTTAATGAAAAGAAGTGTCAAGGGATTAATCGCACTGATAATCCTGTTTAGCTTATTTAGTTGTAGCAATGCTAAAGATGAAGAAAAAGTAGTAGAAAGTGTAAGTGTAGAAAAACATGTAGAAGAAATTAAAGAAGAAGTAAAACAAGAAGAAGAGAAAAAAGAGGAAAAGGTTGAAGAAACAAAAGTAGAGGAAAAAGTTGAAGAAAAACCTAAAAAAGAAGAAACAAAAGAGGAAGTAGTTACACAAAGCAATGATATATTTAGATATCATTACAAAAAAATTGCAAGAACTATAGATCCTAATGTTAACTTTAATGGTGTAAATATCAATAAATATAGAATAACAGATACTGAGATATTTATAGGGGATAATGAAGAGTTAGTACTTAATTTAGAGAAGTTCAAAGCTATATTTAAATCAGGTATGGGCCTTCCTTCATTATATAATGGTGCTACATTAACACCTAAGAAGAGAGAAGTAGATATGACTAAAAAACATATAGTATTTACTTTTGATGATGGTCCAAGAAATAAATACCATGAATTAATTAGAGAGGTATTTAATCAATATGATCAAACTGCATCATTTTTCTTAGTGGGCGAAGTAGTTAAGAAAAATCCACATATGGTAGTTAAAACATATTTAGATGGACATGAAATTATGGGACATACAACAAATCATCCTAACTTAACAAAATTATCTCCAGAAAAAATATGGAAAGAATATCAATCAACTAACGATGAGATATTTAGAACTATAGGACTTGATGTTAGACATTTAAGACCACCTTATGGAGCGGCTAATCAAAAAGTTAGAGATGTTGTAGGTGGAAAAGAAAATATAGTATTATGGAATGTAGATTCTGAAGATTGGAAGAGTAGAAATGTTGATAAAATTGTTTCAAGAGTACTTCCAGTAGTTAAAGATGGAGATGTAGTATTATTCCATGACCTATATCTTGAATCATATGAAGCCGTTAAATATATGGTTCCAATTTTAATTGAACAAGGCTATCAATTTATTAGTTACGAAGATATGGTTAAACTAAAAAAAGTTAGATAAGGAGGAGTATATTATGGAAAATATATATATTTGGTTAGGACTTTTTGTAATTTTTACTTTAATTGAAATTACTACATATAACTTAGTAACAATTTGGCTTGCATTTGCATCATTAATAGTAGCAATTATTAGCTTAGTGTTTACTAATCCACCATTAGAAATATTCATTTTTGCAGTATTAGTTATTATCTTCTTACTATATACAAGACCTATACTTAATAAGTACTTTATTAAAGAAAAATTTCATGCAGATTTTAAAGGTACTAAAGTTAATATAACTGATATAGAAGATGGTAATTATGTAGTTAAATTTAAGGGAAGTAAATGGACAGCAATATCAGAAGATGAATTTAAAGTTGGAGATGTTGCAGTAATCAAAGGTTTTGAGGGTAACAAAATATTAATAAAAAAATAGAAAGAGGTATAAATTATGGTAATAGTATTTGGAATTATTTTACTTTTAATTGCTATGATAGCAATTTCAGGAGTTAGAATTGTACCAGAATCTTATGTTTATGTAGTAGAAAGATTAGGGAAATATTCACAAACTTTAGAATCAGGTTTAAGTTTTATTAACCCATTTATAGATAGAGTTGCAAAAAGAGTAACTTTAAAAGAACAAGTTGTAGATTTTGATCCACAAGGTGTTATTACTAAAGATAATGCAACTATGCAAATTGATACAGTAGTGTATTTTCAAATAACTGATCCTAAATTATTTACATATGGAGTTGAAAGACCTATAGCAGCTATAGAAAACTTAACAGCAACTACATTAAGAAATATTATAGGGGACATGACAGTTGACCAAACTTTAACAAGTAGAGATGTAATTAACTCTAAAATGAGAATGGAATTAGATGAAGCTACAGATCCTTGGGGAATTAAAGTAAACCGTGTTGAGTTAAAAAGTATAATTCCTCCAACAGAAATTAGAATAGCTATGGAAAAAGAAATGAAAGCTGAACGTGAAAAAAGGGCTAAAATCCTAGAAGCACAAGCACAAAAAGAAAGTGCTATACTAGTTGCAGAAGGAGAAAAAACAGCAGCAATATTAAGAGCGGAAGCAAAAAAAGAAGTAAGTATTAAAGAAGCAGAAGGTAAAGCTAAAGCAATTTTAGCATTAAAAGAAGCAGAAGCAGATGGAATTAAAATATTAAATTCTGCAGCACCAACTAAAGAAATACTTGCTTTAAGATCACTTGAAAGTTTAGAAAAAGTATCTCAAGGTGAAGCAACTAAGATATTCATACCTAGTGAATTACAAAATTTAACTTCACTACTTGCAGGTATTAGAGAAATAAAATAATTAAGGATTAACATGTTAAAAGATTTAAGATTAAAAGATAAGATAATAATGAGTATATTACTTGTGGTTACAATATTAGTAACACAAGCAGCAGTAGGATTTTTAATAGGAATGATAGGCGGAATGTTAGGATATAATCAAATAGACCTATATACTATATTAGTCGCTTCTAACATAGTAAGTATACTTGCTATTTTATTCATCTTACCAAGATACAAAGTAAAAATATTTAAAGAAGAAAATGTTAAATTTTTAGATATAATTAAAGTAATAGTAGTAACAATAGCTGCTAATGTGTTAATAGGAAAAATGATGGAATATTTCAATATTAATCCTAGTAATCAAGAAGCTTTAGAATTAATGATGAAGAATAAAAGTTTAATATATATGATATTAGGAAGTGCAATAATAGTTCCAATAGCAGAAGAAATGATATTTAGAGGAATTATTGCTAACTTATTTAAAAATAGAATAGTAGGATTTTTAATTTCTTCAATTCTATTTGCTTTAGCTCATGGGCCTAAGAGTGTATATGAATTTATTCCATACTTCATTTTAGGATTACTATTTACAGGAACATATTTTGCTACAGGTTCATTAAAACTTGCAATATTATCACATATGTTTAATAATTTTTTAGCAACATTGTCTTTATACTTTAAATAAATAGATAGGAGAAACTATGTGTAAATTAGAACAAATTTTTGAAAAATTAGGAGTAGATGGCTTACTTCTTACAGATCACTACAACAAAAGATACTTTACAGGATTTACTGGAAGTACTGGTATTGCTTTAGTAACTAAAAAGCATAAATACTTCATATCAGATTTCAGATATACTGAACAAGCTACAAAAGAAGTTGGAGAATATGGATTTACATTTATAGAAGATAACGCAAGAAATTACAATAAATTAGTTGAACTTGCAAAAGAAGATGGAGTAACTAAACTTGGAATTGATAATTTAGCTCTTTCATTTGCTGAATATGAATCTATTAGTGCTGCATTTGATTTTGTTGAACTAGTTAAAGCTTCAAGTGAGTTATTAATGGCAAGAAGAATTAAAACGCCAGAAGAAATAGCTAAGATAAAAAAAGCAATTAAGATAAGCGAAGAAGCATTACTTGAAACATTACCTCAAATTAAAGAAGGTATGACAGAAATAGAAGTTGCTGCAATCCTAGAATACAATCAAAGAAAAAGAGGCGCTAGTGGTACATCATTTGATACTATAGTAGCAAGTGGATATAGATCAGCTATGCCTCATGGAGTTGCTAGTGAGAAAAAAATCCAAAAAGAAGAATTCATAACTATAGATTATGGATGCTACTATGATGGATATGTAAGTGATATTACAAGAACTATATATTTTGGAGAAAATATAGAGCCTAGAATGCTTGAGATTTATGAAAAAGTAAGAAAATCTAATGAACTTGGAATAGAATTAATTAAAGCTGGTAAAACAGGTAAAGAAATAGATGCAGCAGTTAGAGAATTTATGGGAGAAGATGCTAAATACTTTGGACATTCTTTAGGGCATAGTTTTGGTTTAGAAGTTCATGAAAGTCCTATGCTTTCAATGAGAGATGAAACAAAACTTGAACCAGGAATGGCTGTAACAGTTGAGCCAGGAATATATGTTTCAGGTTATGCTGGAGTAAGAATAGAAGATGATGTAATTGTTACAGAAGATGGTTGTGAAATTTTAACTACTTTAGATAAATCATTAATGATGGTATATAGTAAATAAAAGAGATGGTAAAAAATGGAATTTGATAAATACGATATAGAATATTTGAAAAAAGTAACAGATGAATATTTAATATTTGTAAGAGAAAATTTAAATGTGATTGAAGAACTTTATCTAGAATTATATAACTACTCTATACCAAGAGATGACAGTATATTAATATATGGTGAAAATGATATAGTTAGTAGAAAGATTAAAAAGTTAGAAAATGAAGAATTTTTAAAATATGAACGTACTTTAAAAAGAGATTTAATTGATGTTTTAAAAAGTAATGGAATATATGTAATAGATAAAGAAAAAAGACAAATGATAGATTAAAAAAACAGAGATACACTCTCTGTTTTTTTAGTCTAATTCTATATTTCCAGTATATAACTGATAATATGTTCCGTGTTGTTTTATTAAATCATGATGATTTCCACGTTCTATTATCTTACCATTTTCTAGAACTATAATTGCATCACTATTTCTAATTGTAGATAATCTATGAGCTATTACAAATACAGTACGACCTTTCATTAAATTATCCATACCATTTTGAACTATTCTTTCAGTTCTTGTATCTATATTAGATGTTGCTTCATCAAGTATAAGTACTGGTGGATCTGCTATAGCAGCTCTTGCAATTGCTATTAATTGTCTTTGTCCTACTGATAATTCTTCAGCATTAGTAGTAAGAACTGTTTCATATCCATTAGGCAACATATGTATGAATGAATCAGCATGAGCAAGTTTAGCTGCAGCATATACTTCTTCATCAGTAGCATCTAATTTACCATATCTAATATTTTCCATGATAGTTCCAGTAAATAGTTTAGTATCTTGTAATACTATACCAAGTGATTTACGTAAATCATCTTTTTTGATATCTTTAATATTTATTCCATCATAAGTAATAGTTCCTTCTTGTATTTCATAGAATCTATTAATTAGGTTAGTTATAGTAGTTTTACCTGCACCTGTTGCACCAACGAATGCTAGTTTTTGTCCAGGTTTAGCATAAAGAGTTAAATCTTTTAATATGATTTTATCTTCGTTATATCCAAAAGTCATATTTTCAAATCTAACTTCACCTTTAAGTTCTGTTAAATTACCATTTTCATCACGCCATGCCCAATGTCTACAATTTTCAACTTGTTCTTGTAATTCATTTCTCTCATTAAAACATGAATTTACTAAAGTGATTTTACCTTCATCTACTTCAGGAGTTTCATCTAGCATATTAAATATTCTTTCTGCCCCTGCAAGCGCCATAAGTATAGAGTTAAATTGCATAGCCATTTGCATAAATGGTTGAGTGAAACTCTTAGTAAATTGTAGATATGATACAAGTATACCTACAGTTAGTCCGCCTATACCATTAACGTAAAGTAATCCACCTAAAATTGCTGTAAGTACAAATTGTAAGTTACCCATATTACCTATTACAGGTGCCATTAAGTTGGCATATATATTAGCACGAGATGAAGCTGTATAAAGATTTTCATTTAATTTATCAAATTCTTCTTTAGATATTTTTTCATGATTAAATACTTTTATTACCTTTTGCCCACTCATGCTTTCTTCTATATATCCTGTTACATCAGCAATATTTTTTTGCTGCATTCCAAAGTATTTACCAGTATTTTTACCTATAGTTTTAGTTATAAA
Organism: Streptobacillus canis; assembly: GCF_009733925.1. Lineage (NCBI taxonomy): Bacteria > Fusobacteriati > Fusobacteriota > Fusobacteriia > Fusobacteriales > Leptotrichiaceae > Streptobacillus > Streptobacillus canis. Next base: position 14,744 of record NZ_WOEI01000023.1, read on the forward strand.
TATTAAACTACCAACCATAGCAAATGATAATAAAGATAAAAGAGGAGCAAGTATTACCATTGATATAAAAGATCCAACTATAACTATAGTTGAAGAAATAATAGCAGGTAAAGACCCATTTATCATATGTCTTAATGCTTCAGTATCATTAGTAAATATACTCATTAAACTACCTGTATTATTTTTATCAAAATATTTTATAGGTAGACTTTGCATATGTTTGAATGATATATCTCTTATTCTTTTTAATGTTCTTTGAGTTACTTTTACCATTAACATAGTATAAGTAAGTGTTGCAAGTGCACCTGTAAGGAATATTAGTCCTAAAAAACTTATTACCTTATATAAAGGCATGAAATCTGGTGCAGTTGAACCTATTAAAGGAGTTATGTAGTCATCTACTATATATCTTAAAGATAAAGATACGGAAATAGATGCAAGTGAGCTAATTATGATAGAAATTAATACTACTATCATTTCTACTTTATAGTATTTGTATATAAAGGCTAAAAGTCTTTTTAGTGTTTTTTTAGTATTTTCTGGTTTTCTTTTTTTACCATTATTTCCAGCGTTCATTCTACTCATTTTCTTCATCCCCCTTTACTTGTGAGTTATATATTTCTTGATATATCTTATTATTTTTTAGCATTTGTGCAGGAGTTCCTATACCATCTATTTCTCCATCTTCAAGTACTATAACTAAGTCTGCATCTTCAACTGAAGATATTCTTTGAGCTATAATTATCTTTGTAGTATCAGGTATTTCTTCCATAAATGCTTTTCTAATTAAGCTTTCAGTTTTAGTATCTACTGCACTTGTAGAATCATCTAAAATTAATATTTTTGGTTTTTTAAGTAATGCTCTAGCTATACATAATCTTTGTTTTTGTCCTCCAGATACATTATTTCCACCTTGGTCTATCATAGTTTGATAACCATCTGTGAAGTTTTGTATGAATCCATCAGCTTGAGCTTGTTTACATACTCTTATTACATCTTCTAGTGTAGCATTAGGGTTACCCCATTTAATATTTTCTTCTATAGTTCCAGAGAAAAGTTGGTTCTTTTGTAATACCATAGCAACATTATCTCTTAAAACTTCCATATCATAATCTCTTACATCAATTCCTGCAACTTTAACTGAACCTTTTGTTACATCATAAAGTCTAGGTATTAATTGTACTAGAGTTGATTTAGCACTACCTGTTGATCCAAGAATTCCAACAGTTTGTCCTGATTTAATGTTTAAATTAATATTTTTAAGAGCTAGATTACCATCATTACCTGAATAACTGAAGTATACATTTTCAAATGAAATATTTCCATTATCAACAGTTTTTATTGCTTCTTCTTTATTTCTCATTTCAGGTTCTTCATTTAATATTTCTGCAATTCTTGTAATAGCAGCTTCAGATATTAATAACATAACAAATACAAACGAAATCATCATTAATGCCATTAATATTTGAATTGAATATACAATAACTGAAGTTAGTTCTCCTGTTTGCATACTTCCAAATACTATACTTTTACCACCTATTAAAAGGATAAGTATAATAACAGTATAAACTGTAAATTGCATAACAAATGAGTTTAGAGATGCAAATCCTTCAGCTTTAGTAAATAGTTCAAATATTGATTGTGAAGTGTCTTCAAATTTTGAGATTTCAAAATCTTCTCTTACATAAGCTTTAACAACACGAGATGCATTAACATTTTCTTGAACTTTTCTATTTAATATATCATATTCTTTAAAAGACTTAACGAAATATGGATATGCATTACTAATAATTAAGTAGAAAGCTAGAACTAAAAATGGTATTACACCTAAGAATATTTTTGAAATATGTGGGTTAATTCTAAATATCATAATCAATGACATTACAAGCATTATTATAGTTCTAACAAACATTCTTATACTCATCATAAATGCCATTTGTACATTAGATATATCATTAGTCATTCTAGTTACTAAACTAGGTGTAGAAAATTTGTCTATATTTTTAAATGAAAAATCTTGTATTTTATAGAAAATATCATGTCTTAAATTTTTAGCAAATCCTGCACCTGCAATAGCAGCCATTCTTCCTGAAAGTATACCAAGTATTAAAGCTAATGCAGCAAGTGTAATTAATACTATACCTTTTTTAATAATGTACGTCATGTCTCCATTTTTAATACCTACGTCAATAATCTTAGACATTTGAAGAGGTATTAAAACTTCAGTGAATACTTCAAGTATCATAAATGTTGGAGCAAGTATTGTTTCTTTTTTGTATTCTCTAATAGAATTTAATATCTTTAGTTTCATTGTTTTTCTCCTTTTTGTAAATTATCTATCATTTTAAGTAATGTTTCATTGAAATTAGTTATCTCTTGATTTGAAAGATTTTCTACTAATAAATCTTCAACACTTTGTATATTATCAAGTATTTCTTGTCTTACAATTCTTGATTTATCAGTCATTTTTATTATCTTTAGTCTTTGATCTTTCTCAGAAGCTATTCTAATAACTAAGTCATCTTTTTCAAATGATTTAAGTATTTCTGAAACCGTTGATTTACTTAAACCAAATTGCTGTTCTATATCTTTTTGGTATATTTCTCTATTATCGCTTCCTAATACTATATATTTTAATATATATCTTTGTATATGATTTAGATTAACATTTGAAATATTAAAAGTATGTTTCTCTAATTTCTTAAAGAGAGTAATTAGAGACTGTACAGTAATATTTTTATTCATATATCCTCCTATTTAATAAAAAAATAGTTCAATCCCGAACTATATTTCCATTATATTCTAAAAAAAAATAAAAGTCAATAAAAATTTTGTTGACAAAGAAATAATTATATAGTATAATCATTATTGTCATTGGGAGATATGCCTAGGTAGCTCAGTTGGCTAGAGCATGCGGTTCATACCCGCAGGGTCGAAGGTTCGAATCCTTTCTTAGGCACCATATATTTTATACTATATCCCATAAAATTAACTATTTTATATAGTACAAGCTGTAGGGCACGACAGCTTTTTTTTATTCTATAGGAAATTAGAATTCTAATAAGATGTATATAATTTTATTGATTAATGTAAAAAGAAGTTACAGTTTATAAAAGATAAAATTAATAAGTAAATTTGTGTAATACAAAAATACCTATTTAAATAATAGGCCATTAGGGTTATAGAATTTATGAATAGGAGGTCCAATAGAATTATTTATAAAGAGTTCATAAGCTTCAAGATAAATATTACAATTAGGACACATAAAAGGATCAAAGCCCCAAATAGATTTAAAGTTCTTTCTAAAAAGAGAAGGAACTTTTTTAAGTTTAGACTTAAATAAAGTAAGAGCTAACTTTAACTTACTAGATTTTCTTCTAGCATAGAAACCAAATCTATTAATCATCTTAAAATGTTTATAAGGTAAATGAAAAAGTAATTTAGTAACAAAATCTTGAATAGTTAATTTATGGTAAGAGATTTTCTTATTATTAGCTAAATCATTAAACATAAAAGTAACATAATTCTTTTTAAGATTAATATCAACAATTTTATACTCAGCAATAGGAACTCTAGCTAAATATCTACCAAGGTATTTAATAATACCTTTAGGGTTATTAACATCATTATCACCAACATTAAAGAAGAATCTAACATCTTCTTTAATCATTTTAGAAGCCATATCTAAAGCATTTTTTTTAATAGTATCATTAGGATAATTAGCTTGACTTAAGGCTCTACATACGACATATCTCCATTGATTAGCAATAGAATTAACATGAAAATAATTAAGTTTTTTAAAGATAAAATTTTTGTTTAATCCCCCAAGAGAAACAATAGCATGAATATGAGGATTAAATTTAAGATCTCTACCAAAAGTGTGAATAACAGTAATTAAACCATAGTGAATGATATCAGAATCAGTAAAGTATTTATCACTAGATTTAGGTATATATATTTTTCTTTTCTTTTTATCATGAATATTATGGAATTGATATTTGAAAATATTATTAATATCAGCAGCTAATCTAGAAAGAATAGTTTTATCATAAGCAATAAATTTTCTAAATTGTTGAGGAATAGTAAAAAGAAGATGTCTATGAGGAATATTAATTAATTGATTAGTGATGGAGTTAGTCCATTTAATAGAGTAATAATAACTACAAGAATTACATAATCTAGATTTACAAGTAAGTTTCATTTTATGTTAAAAGTTACAGATATGACATCTAGATGAATTTGATTTTAGATGTCATGTTTATCACTCCTTTCTGTTAGTTTTGTTTGGTGATTAAATTATATAGAAAAGAAAGAGGTGATTTAAGGATTTTTTAAAATCCCAAATCACCTTTTTTTATTTGTAAATTAATGTTTTTTGAGATATAATGTAAATAGAGATAATATATAGTAAAACGAGGGGAAAGTATTCCATATTGTGAAACAGCAAATAAAATGAGGTGCTTTTAAATACAGTAAATAGACTAAAAATCAAGAATTGATATTTTTAAAATGTTAATAAAATAACAATAATTGACTTTAAGAATATTTAGTTTTAAACTATATATATAAATAAGAAACATAAGCGGAGGTTTATAATGAAAAAATTAAAAAAAGCACAATTGCTAGATATGTTTAAAAAGATGCAAGAAGCAAGAATTTTTGATCTTAAAGTAGCGCAATTAGTTAAAAAAGGTAAAGTACCTGGAATGACTCACTTCTCAGTAGGAGAAGAAGCAGCAAGTATAGGAGCTATGGCTGCATTAAATGATGATGATATTATCACATCAAACCACAGAGGACATGCACAAGTTATTGCAAAAGGAATAGATTTAAATGCAATGATGGCAGAAATTTTAGGAAAATACACTGGAACTTGTAAAGGTAAAGGTGGATCAATGCACATTGCTGACGTTGATAGTGGAAACTTAGGAGCTAACGGAATAGTTGGAGGGGGACACGGTATAGCTGTAGGAGCTGCCTTAACTCAACAAATGAAAAAAACAGGAAAAATAGTTGTATGTTTCTTCGGAGATGGAGCAACTAATGAAGGAAGTTTCCACGAAGCATTAAACATGGCTTCAATTTGGAAATTACCAGTAATTTTCTATTGCATTAACAATGGATATGGAATAAGTGCTGACATTAAGAAAATGACTAATATTGAACACATCCACTTAAGAAGTGCTTCATATGGAATACCTGGAATGTTTATACCAGATGGAAATAATGTTTTAGATGTTTATGAAGAATTCAAAAAAGCTGTTGACCACGTAAGAGAAGGTAAAGGACCAGTTTTAATCGAATCAATTACATATAGATGGTTAGGACACTCTTCTTCAGATCCTGGTAAATACAGAACTAAAGAAGAAGTTGAAATGTGGAAGAAAAAAGATCCAGTTGAAAACTTAAGAAAATACTTAATCGAAAACAAAATCGCAACAGAACAAGAATTATTAGATATCGATGCTTCAGTTAAAAAAGCAGTTGATGATGCAGTGGTATTTGCTGAAAACAGTCCATTACCACCACTAGAATCAGCATTCGAAGATATTTATGCAGACTAATTAAGGAGATGATTTAAAAATATGGAAACAAAATTAATGTCGTTTAGAGATACAATAATTTTAGCAATGTCAGAAGAAATGAGAAGAGATCCTGACGTTTTATTAATGGGAGAAGATGTTGGAGTATTCGGAGGAGACTTTGGAACTTCAGTAGGAATGATAGAAGAATTTGGACCAGAAAGAGTAAGAGACTGTCCTATATCTGAAGCAGCAATCGCAGGAGCAGCTTCAGGAGCAGCTATGACAGGATTAAGACCAATAGTTGACGTTACATTCATGGATTTCGTTGTTATAGCAATGGATGCAATTGTAAACCAAGCTGCAAAAACTAGATATATGTTTGGTGGAAAAGGAAAAGTACCTGTAACATTTAGATGTGCTGCAGGAAACGGAGTAGGTTCTGCTGCACAACATTCACAATCACTTGAAAGCTGGTTCACACATATACCAGGATTAAAAGTTGTTGCACCAGGAACACCAAGAGATATGAAAGGATTATTAAAAGCTTCAATAAGAGATAATAACCCAGTAATAATATTAGAATACAAATCAGAATTTAACCAAAAAGGTGAAGTACCTTTAGATCCAGACTTCGTAATACCTTTAGGTGTTGGAGAAATTAAAAAAGAAGGTACAGATGTAACTGTAGTAACTTACGGAAAAATGTTATCAAGAGTTATGAAAGCTGCTGAAGATTTAGAAAAAGAAGGAATTTCAGTAGAAGTAGTAGATCCTAGAACATTAGTACCATTAGATAAAGAAATTATCTTAAACTCAGTTAAGAAAACAGGAAAAGTTGTTCTTGTTAACGATGCTCATAAAACAAGTGGATTCATAGGAGAAATTTCAGCAATAATTTCAGAATCAGATGCATTTGATTACTTAGATGCACCAATTAGAAGATGTGCTGGAGAAGATGTACCTATGCCATATGCACAAAACTTAGAGTTTGCAATGATACCAACAGTAGATACAATAAAAGATGCAATACGTAAAACAGTAAATAAACAGTAGAGGTGGAAAAATGGAAAAAAAATTATTTAGAGCTACACCTGCTGCAAGAAAATTAGCATCACAGCTTAATATAGAATTATCAGCTGTGCCTGGTAGTGGTGCTCTTGGAAGAATACATAAAGAAGATGTAGCTTCATATAAAGCAGAATCAAGTGTTAAGATATCTCCTGTAGCAAGAAGAATTGCAGAAGATAATGGTATAAACTGGCAAGAGATTAAGGGAACTGGAGTAAGAGGAAAGATAATGAAATCAGATATTTTAGCTTTATTATCTCCAGAACATAAAGATACTTATGTTGCTCCAACTAAAGAAAAAGAATTTATTAATCAAGAAAAAACTAATATAGAACAAGTATTAGATGATAAAAAAGATAAATATGGAGAAATAGAAGTTATACCTATGACAGCAATGAGAAAAGTCATAGCTAAACGTATGGTAGAAAGTTATTTAACTGCACCAACATATACATTGAATTATGACATAGATATGACAGAAGCTCTTGCATTAAGAAAGAGATTATTAGATCCAATTTTAGCACAAACAGGTAAGAAAATAACTGTAACAGATATTATTTCATTTGCAGTAGTTAAAACATTAATGAAACATAAATATTTAAATTCTTCATTAACTGAAGATGGTCAAAAAATCATAGCACACAATTATGTAAACTTAGCTATGGCAGTTGGATTTGACGGAGGATTATTAACTCCAGTTGTATACAACGCTGAAAAAATGAGTTTATCAGAATTAGTAGTTGCATTAAAAGATGTAACTAGCCGTGCACTTGATATGAAACTTGCGCCAAGTGAATTACAAGGTTCAACATTTACTATAAGTAACTTAGGAATGTTTGGAGTATCATCATTTGGTCCAATAATAAATCAACCAAATTCAGCTATACTAGGTGTAAGTGCTACAATAGAAAAACCGGTAGTAGTAGATGGAGAAATTAAGATTAGACCTATTATGTCTTTAGGACTAACTATAGATCATAGAGTAGTAGATGGTTTAGCTGGAGCTAAATTCATGAAAGACTTAAAAGAATTATTAGAAAATCCAATTACAATGTTAATATAAAGGAGAGAAAAAGATGGCATTAGAAGTTATCATGCCCAAAGCTGGGATAGATATGACTGAGGGGGAAATTGTTAAATGGAACAAACAAGTTGGTGAATTTGTTAAACAAGGAGAAATCCTTTTAGAAATCATGACAGATAAAACTAACATGGAATTAGAAGCTGAAGAAGATGGATATGTATTAGCAATCTTAAGACAAGCTGGAGAAACTGTAGCAGTTACAGAAGTTATAGGATATTTAGGAGAACAAGGTGAAGCAGTTCCTACACCAGGAAGCGCACCTGCAGCAGCACCAGCGGCTGAAGCACCTGCAGCAGCACCAGTTGCAGCTAAAAAAGAAGATGGATATGACGTAGTAGTTATAGGTGGAGGACCTGCTGGATACGTTGCAGCTATCAAAGCTAGCCAACTTGGAGGAAAAGTTGCATTAGTTGAAAAATCAGAACTTGGAGGAACATGCTTAAACAGAGGATGTATACCTACAAAAGCATACTTACATAATGCTGAAATTATAGAAGGAATTTCACATGCTGCAGCACGTGGAATTATGATTGAAAACCCTAAATTCACAGTAGATATGGAAAAAGTATTATCTATGAAAGGTAAAGTAGTTAAAACTTTAGTTGGTGGAGTAGGAGCATTATTAAAGAGCAACGGAGTTGATGTATTCAAAGGTGTTGCTAGAATTACTAAAGATAAAAACGTTATGGTTGATGGAGCTAAAGAATTAGTTACAGATAAAATTATCTTAGCTGGTGGATCTAAAGTTTCAAAAATTAATATACCAGGAATGGATTCAAAACTTGTTATGACAAGTGATGATATCTTAGAAATGAAAGAAGTACCTTCTACACTTGCAATTATCGGAGGAGGAGTTGTTGGGGTTGAGCTTGGACAAGCATTCTCAACATTCGGTTCTAAAGTTACTGTAGTAGAAATGATGGATAGAATAGTTCCAAGTATGGATGCTGAAGTATCTAACGCTTTAAGAGCTAAATTAGAACAAAAAGGTATGACTATCATGACTTCAACTAAATTACAAGAAATAGTTGAAAAAGATGGTAAATTACATATTAAATTAGAAGGAAAACAAGACTTAATAGTTGATAGAGCATTATTATCAATAGGACGTGTACCTGATTTAGAAGGTATAGGAGAAGTTGAATTCGAAATGGAAAGAGGAAGAATTAAAGTTGACGAATTCATGGAAACTTCAGTTAAAGGAATATACGCACCTGGAGATATCAATGGAACTAAGATGTTAGCTCACGCTGCATTTAGAATGGGAGAAGTTGCTGCTGAAAATGCAATCAAAGGAAACCACGCTACAGCTAAGTTAGACTTAACACCAGCTGCTATCTATACTTTACCAGAAGTTGCAGCTTGTGGATTAACTGAAGAAGAAGCTAGAAAAACTTATGATGTTTCAGTTGGTAAATTTAGCTTTACAGCAAACGGAAGAGCTATCGCAAGTGACGAAAACTATGGATTTGTTAAAGTTATAGCTGATAAGAAATATGGAGAAATTTTAGGAGTACATATAATTGGACCTGCAGCAGCAGAATTAATTAATGAAGCTTCTTCAATTATGGAAATGGAAATTACTGTAGAAGAAATGTTAAAAACTATACATGGTCACCCTACATACTCAGAAGTAATGTATGAAGCATTTGCTGATGTATTAGGACTTGCAGTACACGCATTAAAGAAAAACTAATAAATAATAGGAATAGCGCCAATTAGGCGCTATTTTTATAGTAAAGTTTCTATGTATTTTTCTATCTTTTTAGGTGAAGTTATAGGTGGGAATCTTTTAATAATTTTGCCATTTTTTCCTATTAAAAACTTAGTAAAATTCCATTTAATATTGCTACCAAATATTCCTTTTGTTTCCTTTTTTAAGTAAGTATATAAAGGGTCTTCATTAAGCCCATTAACATCAATTTTTTTGAAGATTTTAAAGTGTGTATTAAAATTTAAAGAACAGGTACTACTTATTTCACTGTCACTTAAGGGTTCTTGATTTAAAAATTGATTACAAGGAAAAGCAAGTATTTCAAATCCTTTATCTCTATACTTATTGTATAGATCTTCTAAATCATTAAATTGATTGGCAAGCCCACATTTAGTTGCAGTATTAACTATTAATAGAACTTTACCTTTATATTCATTTAAAGATACATCTTTATTTAGGTTATCTTTAACTGTAAAATCATAAATATTCATATTATCACCTCTATATATATTTTACTTCATTTTTATAATATTTTCTATTGTAAATTTATTGAAAAAAATGTATATATGATATATAATTAAAGAAAAACAGAAAGGATATGATTATGAAATATATTATTAATGAAAGTAATGACACAGCATATAACATTGCACTTGAAGAATATGCATTTAAAAAACTATTAAAAGAAGAAATGATATTCCTTTTATGGATTAACAAACCTTCAATAATAGTAGGAAGACACCAAAATACTATACAAGAAATTAACAAAGAGTTTGTTAGAGAAAATAACATTGAAGTTGTAAGAAGAATAAGTGGTGGAGGAGCTGTTTATCACGATTATAATAACTTAAACTATACTATAATTTCTAAAGAAAGTGAAAATAAAGCATTTGATTTTAAGAGTTTTTCAATTCCTGTAATTAAAACTTTAGAAAGTTTAGGTGTTAAAGCAGAATTTACTGGAAGAAATGATTTAGAAATAGATGGTAAAAAAATCTGTGGAAATGCACAAGCATATATCAATGGTAGAATAATGCACCATGGTTGTTTATTATTTGATGTTGATTTATCAGTATTATCTAAAGCTTTAAAAGTATCAAAAGATAAAATCGAATCTAAAGGTGTTAAATCAGTTAGAGCAAGAGTAACTAATATAGTAGATGAATTACCTAATAAAATTGATGTTAAAGAATTTAGAGATTTACTTTTAGATTATATGAAAAAAGAATATCCAGAAATGACAGAGTATGTATTCAGTGAAGAAGAAATAGCTGAAATAAATAAAGCTAAAGCAGAAAAATTTGGAAACTGGGATTGGAACTATGGAAAATCTCCAGAGTACAATATTACTAGATCAATGAAATTTGAAAAAGGTAAAATTGAAGTATTTGTAAACGTAATAGATTCAAAAATTGATAATATTAAAATATATGGAGACTTCTTTGGAATAGAAGATGTTGCAGCAGTAGAAGAAGTATTAAAAGGAGCTAAATATGAACAAGCTGAAGTTCTAGAAAGACTTAACTCTATAAATATTTCAAGATACTTTGCTGGAATTTCTGCTGAAGAAGTAATGAAAGCAATAGTAGAATAATGATATTATTTTACTTGTTTGGAATAATGTCATTTCTAACACCTTGTTTTATGTCTATTATTCCAGTTTATTTAACTATACTGACAAAAAAAGGAAATAAATTTCTTAATGTTACTCTATTTTTTATAGGTTTATCAACAACATTTGTATTAATGGGTTTAAGTTTTTCATTTATAGGTTCATATATAAAAAAGGACTTATTTAGAATCTTAGCAGGTATATATATATTTATGATGGGATTAATTCAACTTGAGCTATTTAATAACAAATTTGTTGATAGGGTAAAAATGATTAATTTAAGAGATGATTATACCAATTCATACTTTTATTCATTTCTTTTAGGATTTACTTTTTCTATGGGATGGATACCTTGTATTACACCTACTTTAAGTTCTATACTTATAAGTATAGGTGTAGGAGATTTTAGTATTACTAAAGGTATAGTTGCAATGTTAATATATTTCTTAGGATTAATTACACCATTTATTATTTCAACTTTAATAGTAAAAGATATGAAAAATATTACTAAATATTTGGATGAAATAAAAACTATGAATGGTATTATACTTATGGTGCTTGGATTACTTATGATATTTAATTTAATTGGTGCTATAGGATTATAGAAAGGGAAAAATGAATTACGATTTATTATATAAAGAAATTGAAGCTCTACTTTCAGATGAAGATTATCAAATATCTAGAATGGCAAATATGTCAGCTTTTATAATGGAATCTATGGGAGATTTAAACTGGGTAGGATTTTATATAGTTCATGGAGATGTTTTAAAAGTTGGACCATTTCAAGGAAAACCTGCGTGTTCAAATATACCTAAAGGTAAGGGGGTTTGTGGATATACTTGGGAAAATGAAAAAACAACAGTAGTAGAAGATGTTCATGAATTTCCAGGACATATTGCATGTGATGCTGCTTCAAATTCAGAAGTTGTGATACCTATATTTGATAAAGAAGGAAAGATGATAGCAGAACTAGATATTGATTCTCCAAAACTAAATAGATTTAGTAAAGAAGATGTAGAATTTTTAGAAAGATGCGCAAAATTAATATAAAGAAAAGGATTTAAGCAGTGCTTAAATCCTTTTTGTTTTAGTCTTTTATAATGTATCCAACGTTTCTTATTGTTTTGATTATCTTAGATGGGAAACCATATTCTATTTTTCTTCTTAAGAAAGTAATATATACGTCTCCAATGTTTTTGTGATCAGGTATTTCTTTACCCCATACCTTTTCAGCTATCATTTCTCTAGTAACCACTTTGTTTTTGTTCTTAACTAATAATTCTAGTAATTTATACTCTTTATTAGTTAAAGAAACTTCAACATCCCCTCTTTTTGCTTCTCTTGTGTAAGGGTTTAACGTTAAGTCTTTTACTTTTAATATTGCATTAGAAGTAAATGTAGTTTTTCTAGTTAATAGGTATAAAAGAGCATTTATCTTTGCTAAGAAAGCTTCTTTTGTAATACCATCGTAAACGTAGTCATTAAGACCAAATGCTAATGCTTCTTCTAAAATGAAACTATTTGTTGGGCTAGTTATAGCAACATAGATAATTTTATCCATCTTATCTACTTTGTATTGGAATAACTTTTTGTAGTTTAAAATATTTGTTGTATCAAATATTAAAACATCTACTGCCCCTTCTTCTAAACTTTGAACTACAAATTCTTCATCTGTAGTGAAGTTTACTGTTGCATCAATTAATTTTAACATATCAGCGTATTTCTTTTCAGAATTTAAATCCCAGCTGTAATATAAAATATTCATAAAAACCACTCTCCTTACTTTTTTTTTAATTATATCATAAAAGAAATAAAAAAACAACTAATTTTAATTAATATTTTTTTAATGTGCAATATTAATATGATAATGTCTTAATATAATTAAAATAAAAATGTCCTAATTAAGTATAAGATTAAAAATAAAATTAATTAAATAATATATGATATAATATCTTTTGTAATTTTAATAGTAAGAAAGG
>NZ_WOEI01000024.1 GCF_009733925.1 Streptobacillus canis
GTGATGGAGTTAGTCCATTTAATATAGTAATAATAACCACAAGAATTACATAATCTAGATTTACAAGTAAGTTTCATTTTATGTTGAAAGTTACAGATATGACATCTAGATGAATTTGATTTTAGATATCATGTTTATCACTCCTTTCTGTTAGTTTTGTTTGGTGATTAAATTATATAGAAAAGAAAGAGGTGATTCAAGGGATTTTTTAAAATCTCGAATCACCTTTTTTTATAAAAAATATTTGAAAAAAATTTGAAAATATGATAGACTGAATATAATGGGAGGAATATGAAAAGATATATATTTCTAATGTTTTTTTTACTATTAATAAGCTGTTCAAATATAGATAAAATCAGTACAATAAATAACTTTGAAAAAAATAAAATTTCTAAAGAAGTAATAAAAGTGCAAGATGAAATTATTGATTTAGCAAAAATAGATAATAAAGACGAAATAAAAAAAAATATAACTATGACACTAAAAAATAGAATAATATTATCGTATTTGTCAAATTATGATTTTTCAAAATTCTTAGTAGTGTTTTCAGAAGAAATAGAAGTATTAGATAGATATACAGCAAAATCAATATTGTTAATTAATTTTGAAACAGAAACAGTGTATTTTGAAGTCATTTGGAAGAATTATGACGGTAAATGGATGATTGATAGTGTTGAATCAGAATGAAAATAAAGGAAAGGAGAAAAAATGATTATTTATATATTAGTCATCTTAATTGCGGTTCTAATAGTTTTAGTTGGATTTAATGTTACTAAAAGCAAATTCACTAAAAAATATGGAGAATATAGTGATTTAGAGTTAAAAATATTTGACTTAAAAAGAAAACTAGAAACTACAAAAAAAGATGTAGAAAGAGAAATTGAATCATTTAAAAAAGAAGAAACTTTAAAAGTAAAAGAAGAATTATTAGCACAAAGAAAATTAGTTGATGAAGAAATTAAAGTAATGAAATCTGAGATTTTAGTAAAAGAAGAAAGAATAGCTAAAAAAGAAGAAAACTTAGAAACAAGAACTAATAAGTTAGAAGAAAAAGAGGCAAAACTAGAAGAAAGAAAAGAAAAAATTGCTGAGATTGAAAATGAATTAAATGCAATGATAGAAAAAGAAGAAAAAGAATTAGAAAGAATTTCTGGTTTAACTTCTGAACAAGCAAGAGAAATTATATTAATTAAATTAGAAGATGAATTAGAGCATGATAAAGCACGTTTAATTAGGGATTATGAATATAATTTAGAAAGAGAAAAAGATAGACTTGCAAAATCAGCTATTGCAATAGCAATAAATAAATCAGCATCTGATTATGTTGCAGATGCAACTATATCTGTTGTTCAATTACCAAGTGAAGAAATGAAAGGTAGAATAATAGGTAAAGAAGGAAGAAATATTAGAGCTTTAGAAGCTGCTACTGGTGTTGATTTAATTATTGATGATACCCCTGAAGCTGTTGTACTTTCATCATTTGATGGTGTAAGAAGAGAAGTAGCAAGATTATCACTTGAAAAACTAATACAAGATGGAAGAATACATCCAACTAAGATAGAAGAATTAGTAGAAAAATCACAAGCAGAAGTTGAAAATTCAATGATTAGTGCTGCAGAAGAAGCAATACTTGAAGTTGGTATACCAGCTCTTCCAAAAGAAGTATTAAAAACTTTAGGTAAACTTAAATTTAGAACATCTTTTGGACAAAATATATTACAACATTCAATTGAAGTTGCACATTTATGTGCTGCACTTGCAACTGAATTAGGTGTAAATGTAGATTATGCAAAAAGAGCAGGATTACTTCATGATATAGGTAAAGCATTCTCACATGAACAAGAAGGTTCACATGCTATAAATGGAGCAGAATTCTTAAAAAGATTCTCAAGAGAGAATGAAATTGTTATAAATGCTGTAGAGGCACATCATAATGAAGTTGAACCAACTTCAGTGGAAGCAATAATAGTACAGGCTGCAGATGCTATAAGTGCTGCAAGACCAGGTGCAAGACGTGAAACATTATCAAATTACTTAAAACGTTTAGAGCAATTAGAAGAAATAGCAAACTCACATCAAGGTATAGAAAGTTCATATGCTATACAAGCTGGAAGAGAATTAAGATTAATTGTTAAACCAGAAGAAATTAGTGATGATCAAGCAGTAATATTATCAAGAGAAGTTGTTAAAGATATTGAAGAAAAAATGCAATATCCTGGACAAATTAAAGTTACTGTTATTAGAGAAACAAGAGCAACTGAATATGCAAAATAGTTTTTAAGTTAATTAAGTAGAATATTAAGCAGTCATATTTAATTGACTGCTTAAATTTTTAGAATGGGGAAATTATGAAGTTTTTAATTGTTGGAGATGTTGTAGGATTACCTGGAGAAGATACATTATTTAAGTTTTTAGCAAAAAGAAGTAAAAATTATGATGTAATTATTGTAAATGCTGAAAACATTGATAAAGGGTTTGGTATTCTTCCAAATAATGCTAAAAGTATGTTTAATTATGGAGTAGATGTTATTACTCTTGGAAATCATACTTTTGATAAAAAAGAGATATATGAGTATTTAGATAAAGAAGAGAGAATTATTAGACCATACAATTTTTCTAAGGAAACTCCTGGGAAAGGACACACAATAATCACAAAAAATAATATTAAAATAGCAGTGATAAATTTACAAGGAAAAGTATATATGAATACTAATCATTGTCCTTTTTTAGCGATTGATGAATTAATTGAAGAGTTAAAAGAAAAAGTTAATATAATAATAGTTGATTTTCATGCAGAAGTTACATCTGAAAAAAATGCGATGGGATGGAATCTAGCAGGAAAAGCCTCATTAGTATATGGTACACATACGCATATACAAACTGCTGATGAAAGAATACTTTTAAATAAAACGGGATATATTACTGATATCGGTATGACAGGTGGACATGATGGCATAATTGGAATGAATAGAAAAGAGATAATAAAAAAATTCAAAGATGGAATGCCTGCAAGATTTTCAGTATGTGAAGAAAATAAAAGGATAAATGGGATAGAGGTAGAAATAGACCCCAAAAATGGGAAAACATTAAATATTACAAGATTAAATTTATCTTACGAGGAAATATAGAGGTGAAATTATGATAATAGCTATAGATGGTCCGTCAGGAAGCGGCAAAAGTAGTGTTGCTAAGGAAATAGCAAAAAAATTAGATATTGCTCATTTAGATACGGGAGCAATGTATAGATTACTTGGATATAAATTAATAAAAGATAAAATTGATATGGCTAATGTAAAAGATGTATTAAAAGACCTGAATATTGACATTAAAGGGAATACTTTTTATTTAGACAATCAAGACGTTAGTAAAGAAATTAGAATGAATGAAGTATCTATGATGGCATCAGCTGTTTCAAAAATTAAAGAAGTAAGAGAATTTATGGTGAATATGCAAAGAGAGATATCTAAAAATAAATCTGTAATTTTAGATGGAAGAGATATTGGGACAGTTGTATTTCCAAATGCTGATCTTAAAATATATCTAAATGCTTCAGCTGAAGTAAGAGCTAATAGAAGATTCTTAGAAGATAGAACTTTAGATTATAATCAAATTCTTCAAGATATTATTAAAAGAGATTATGATGATATGAATAGAGAGCATTCTCCTTTAAAAAAAGCAGAAGATGCTGTAGAAATTGATACAAATAATTTAACATTTGATGAGGTATTAAATAAAATATTAGAGCTGGTGAAAAAATATGAGTGCATATGCAAAAATTAATTTGGATGCTTTTGAAAGAAATTTAAATATTATTTTAGAAAAAATACCATCTGAAAAGTTGATGGCCATTGTTAAAGCAAATGCTTATGGACATGGTGTTATAAGAATAGTAGATAAAGCTGTGGAATTAGGAATAAATTTTTTCGGTGTTGCAAGGCTTGAAGAGGCAGAAGAAATATTAAAAATATTCCCTAATGTTAATGTCTTAGTCTTATCACCAATTTTAAAACATGAGATTAAAGATGTAGCAAAAAAAGGAATACATTTAACAATATCTAATTTTGAAGATATTGAATACATTTTAAAAAATAAAATTGAAGGTAAATTCCACTTTGCTCTAGAAACTGGTATGGGTAGAATTGGATTTATAGAAAATGAAATAGGAAAAGCTTATGAAATGCTAAAGCCCATAGGAATTTTCTCACATTTATCTTCAGCAGATAGTGACCCTAATTATACAAAATTGCAATTAGAAAAATTTAATAGAGTAGTTCAAAACTTAGATGTAAAATATAAGCATGTATTAAATAGTTTTGGAAGTATGAAAAATGATTTAGATTATGATTTATATAGAGTTGGAATTATCATGTATGGTGCTGAGATGACAGATATATTTGAACCAGTTATGACTTTTTATGCTAGAGTAAATCATATTAAAGTTTTGGAAGAAGACACATATATAGGTTATTCTAAAACATATTTAGCTCATAAAGGAGATGTTATTGCAACCGTAGCATGTGGTTATGCAGATGGTATGCATAGAGCAATGTCAAATAAATCAAAAGTATATTTTGATGGAAAATTATATAAAATAATAGGAAATGTATGTATGGATCAATTTATGATTAAAGCAGATAAAAATATAAAAGTAGGAGAATATGTTGAAATATTTGGTGAAAATATTTTAGTTGCAGATTTAGCAAAAGAAATTAATACAATCAGTTATGAACTTTTATGTGCAGTATCTGCAAGAGTACATAGAATTTATTGGACGGAGGAAATATGATATTAGATATATTGATAGTTGTACTAGTATTATTTTTTGTAATAATGGGATACAAAAATGGTTTTGTAAAGTCAGCTTTTAACTTAATCAAATTAGTTATAGTTGTCTATTTTACACCTATGTTTCTACCTACGGTAGAATTATTAACAAATATTAAAGCAGATAATATTATTGTAAGATATATAGCATATATAATTATATTCATTATATTATATTTTATAGTATCAATAATAATAAATATACTTACAAAATTAATTAATATAACACCTTTTGGAATTGTAAATAAATTATTAGGTGCAATGTTTGGTTTAATTAAATCAAGTATTATAATAGTATTAACAATAATAATACTTTTATTTACAGCAACAAAAGTAGAAAAAGCGAAAGAGATATTAGATGACTCAATTTTAGTAGAATATATCTCTATTTATTCTGGAAAGTATAATGCTTTATTTCCAGGATTTATAAAATATAAATTAGATGAGTTTAGAGAAGAAAATCTAGAAAAGAATTTCAAAAGAAGTCTTTTAAAAGAGATAAAAGAAGGGATATAATTAAATGATAAAAATATTAGATATATTAGGAATAAAAACACTGATAAATAAGATTGAGGATGATAGTTCTTTTACTTTATCGGTTTGTTTTAATACAGGTTCTGTAAATGAAAGGGATAATGAAAAAGGACTATCTCATATGTTAGAACATATGTTATTTACAGGAACAAATAAAAGAGATAATTTTGAAATTTCAGAGGAAATGGATTTTTATGGAGCTAAGTATAATGCATATACTTCAAAAGAAATAACAAATTATTATTTTACATCTTTATCAAGTAAACAAGAGCTAACTTCAGAAATATTTTTTGATATGTTAACAGATCCAATATTTCCTGAAGATCAAATAAAAAAAGAAAAAGAAATAATATTTGAAGAAATAAAAATGAATAAAGATGATATTTGGACGGTTGTTTATGAAGAAATGCAAGAAAAACTTTTTGAAGGTAATTTAAAATATAATATTCTTGGATCTGAAGAAAGTGTTGAAAGTATCACAAGAGATATGTTAATAGATTACTATAATAGAAATTATACTAGAGATAATATTATTATAGCTGTTTCAGGTAATTTTGATGAAGATCTTTTAGTAAAACAAATAACGGAACATTTTTCGAAACTTAATGCAAATAGAGTTGAAGAAATATTTGAAGAAAATGATCTAAAAGATGTTCACTATAGAGAAAAAAAAGAAATTAATCAAGTTAATGTGTACATGGTTACAAAGAATGAATCAAAAACAGTATCTCTAAAGGAATATTTCATAGAAGTATGTTTAGAACTAATATTAGGAGATGGATTTAGTTCAAGACTATTTCATGAAGTAAGAGAGAAAAGAGGTTTAGCATATTCTGTATATACTTTAAATTTTGATTATAGATGTTTAAAAACTTTTGCGATATATATAGGGACTTCAGTTAATAAATATGAAGAAGCATTAGAAGTTACAAAACAAATAATCGAAAATCTTAAAACAAATGGTATAACTGAAAGAGAATTAGAGAAAGTAAAAAATTCTATGCTTTCATCTAGAGCAACAGCAAAAGAAAATGCTAAAATAGTTAGCAAATTATTAATTATGTATAGATTATTTGGAAAAGTATTTACAAATAAAGAAGTTGCGGATACTTTACTTTCAGTTACTGTTGATGAAGTTAATGAAAAAGCTAGATTATTATTAAATGATTTTAGTACGTGTATTATAGGAGACATAGATGTTTAGTAAAAGAAATATGGCTAAATTAAAAAATCGTATAGGAAGATTAGATAAGCAATTATTGCTTGTTGTATATCTACTAGTATTCATTAGTACGGCTTTTGTTTATAGTGCAACAAGATCAATGTATTATGTGAAAAATAATTTATTATGGATTGCAGTTGGGACAATAATACTTACTTTTTCAATATTTATTGACTATAGATTTAGTAAGAAAATTATGAAACCAATATATGTATTTTCAATATTGATATTATTATATACAAGATTTTTTGGAGTTGTAAAACTTGGAGCTAGAAGATGGATTAATATCGGTATTACTCAAATACAGCCATCGGAATTTGTAAAGATATTGTTAATAATGATATATGCCTTCTGGTTTGTAAAAAAATTCTCTAATGGAATAAACTCCTTTAAATCAATAGTACTTGCATTTATCCCTGGGATTCCAATATTAGGATTATTATTATTACAACCAGATTTAGGTTCGACTTTAATATTGTGTTTTTCATTTTTATGTATGTTATATTTATCAAATGCAAATATTAAACCAATATTAGTTATATTTATGTTGGTTGGTATACTAAGTGTACCAACATATATGTTTGTTTTAAAAGATTATCAAAAAACAAGAATAGAAGTCTTTTTAAATCCAGAAAAAGATTTAAAAAATAAAGGTTGGCACGTTGCACAATCTAAGATTTCTATAGGTTCTGGTGGACTTACAGGTAAAGGATATTTAGAAGGAAGTCAAAGTAGATTAAAATTCTTACCAGAACCACAAACAGATTTTATCTTCTCAGTAATTGGAGAAGAAGTAGGATTTTTAGGATCAACTTTAGTATTGGGATTATATTTCCTACTTATCTATACAATTATTAATATTTCAAGGAAAATTATTGATGATTATGGTAGGATAATATTATATGGTATTTCTGGAGTCTTTCTTGCTCATGTAATAATTAACGTAGGTATGACGTTAGGAATAGTTCCAGTTACCGGAAAACCATTATTACTTATGAGTTATGGAGGATCATCATTTCTGTCATCATTTTTAATGATAAGTTTAGTACAAAGTATAAAAATATATAATGGTGATGATGATGATAAATAAATATATAGTAGATGCTGAACATGAGAATATGAGACTAGATAAATTTATGAGAAAATATTCAAAAGAAGAAAGTTTAGCATTAATATTTTCTCTTATTAGAAAAGGTTTAGTAAAAGTTAATGGTAAAAAGAGTAAAGAAAATTATAGGTTAATACTAAACGATGAAATATATTTTCCTGAAAATGCTAAAATAGTAATGGAAAATAAAGTAAAAAAAGAAATAATAGATGTAAGTTTATTTAAAAAAATGATAGTATTTGAAGATGAGGATGTATTTATTGTAGATAAACCTAATAATATCCCTATGCATAAAGGAGATAAACATAATTTTGGTTTGTCCGAAATGGCAAAGTCATATTATGGAAATTCTAATGTAAATTTTGCTAATAGGTTAGATTTAGAGACAGAAGGGTTAGTTATAGGCTGTAAAAATCTGCAAATACTTAGAAAAGTAAATGAAGAAATAAAAAATAAAAATATAATAAAGAGATATGTTGCTAAAGTTGAACAAAAAAACTTGAAATTAAATGATGAATTTTTTTCTAACAAAAATATAAAAATTCTTGAAGATAAAGTAGTTGTTTTTAAAGATGGCTTGGATGCTGAAACATACTTTAAAGTAATAGAAGTAAGTGAAGGAAAAGCTGTATTAGATGTAAACTTAATAACAGGAAGAAAACATCAAATAAGAGTGCATCTAAATGATTTGGGGTACCCAATAATTGGAGATAGTAAATATGGTAAATATACAAAGAAAGATAGAATGTTTTTGAAGTGTTATTATATTAAATTTTTAGATTATGAAATAAGATTAGATAGAAAATTTAATTAGTTTAATAATTACTATTGACTTTTTATGAATTCAAGGTATAATTTAATAGAAATTGGCTTTATGCCATTAGGAATAGGAGGAAGTATTTTGTTAGGTAAAGTTAAATGGTTTAACGAAAAAAAAGGATTTGGATTTATTTCAGGTGAAGATGGGAAAGATTATTTCTTACATTTTTCAAAAATAAACAAAAGTGGTTTCAAAACAGTTAACGAAGGTGAAGAAGTAGAATTCGACGTTGAAGACGGAGAAAAAGGACCACAAGCAACAAACGTAGTTTCTAAATAATAAAAATAAATAGAATAAGTTTGGCTATCTCTTGTATTAGAGATAGTTTTTTTTTACTAGAAATGAGGTTGAATGTTAAAGAAAGTTTTTTCTAAAATTATTAGAAGTTTTATAGTTGTATTCTCAGTAATTACTTTAACTTTTTTCATGATTCATTCTTTACCAAATAATTTTATTGATGAAGAATTAGATGAAACAGTAAAAGAACAGATTATAAAGACATATAATTTAGACAAACCAATTACAGAACAATATGGATTATATTTAAATAAAATAATAAAAGTTGATCTAGGAGAATCAATTAAATATGATAAAGTAAAAGTTGTAGATGTTATAAAAAATAATTTTCCTACATCACTTGATCTTGGAGTGAGAGTTTTAACTTTTTCTCTATTTTTAGCTTTTATTTTTTCACTAATTTCAATAAACTATAAAAAAATTGACAAATTTTTTGTAAATGTATCAAGTATCCTAATTTCCATACCAAGTTTTGTGATAGTGGGATTTTTACAGTTTTATGCGGTATATATACATAAAGGCATTTTAGGTTTACCAAAGTTAAGTATTATAGGATATTTTGGACCAGGAGAAAAAATATTACCAATATTAACATTAGTTCTTTTCTACACACCTATTATTTTTAAATTATTAAGAAAGAAAATAAAAGAAGAAATAAATAAGGAATATGTGGAATTTGCCTTATGTAAGGGATTTAATTTAAATTATGTAGTTATAAAACATATTTTAAAAAATATTATTCCATCATTACTATCAAGTCTTGTTCCTTATATAGTATCTTTAATAACAGGTTCATTCATAGTAGAAACATTATTTGGAATACCAGGACTAGGGAAATATTTTACTAGTTCTGTAATAGAAAGGGATTATCCTATGATTATGGGATTAACAATATTTTATACATTAGTTTTAGTATCTTTATTTACGTTAATGGATATTTTAGTACTAATTTCTGATAAAAGATTGAAGGTGAAAGAAGATGAATAAAAAATTAAATTCAAAAATTTTTGTTTTACTTCTAATCTTATTTGTTTTATTAGAAAAAATATTTAATAAATTTGACTATAGTTCTCAAGATTTAAGTAATGTAGAACTTAAATTTTTTGAAAATGGTCATATTTTGGGAACAGATTATCTAGGAAGAGATTTACTTGCAAGAATATCTGAAGGAATATATACTTCACTTGTTTTAACAATAATAGTATGTATTACATGCTTAATATTAGGACTTTTAATAGGAAGTTTAATGGGATATTATGGGAAATTTATAGATAAAATAGGAATGATGTTAATAGAATTATTATTGTCAATTCCAAGTATTATAATTATTATATTTATATTACTTATATTTGGAAATAGTTTTATATTGCTTGTGTTTGCAATTAGTTTTACGAGAAGTTTAAGACTTGCACTATTGGTTAGAAATGAAGTGATAAAAATAAAGATAGCAGCCTATGTAGAAATTGCAAAAAATATGGGTGCAAGTTCAATATATATAATAAAAAAACATATTATTCCAAACATTTTACCAATAATTTATGTAAGAATAACTTTAATGATACCTGGAATAATATTTACGGAGAGTTATCTTTCATTTATGGGAATTGGAATTAGACACCCAAGACCATCATTAGGAAATTTAATTTCAACTGGATTTTCAAGATTATTAATAGCGCCACAACAGTTTATACTTGCAAGTTTTATTTTAATAATTATAAGTTTAATTTTTGGAGGTATTTATGAAAATGATAGAAATTAAGAATTTGAATATTATTACTTCTGAAAAAACTATTATTAAAAATGTTAGTTTTGATATTAATGAAAATGAAGTTGTTGCTTTAATTGGTAGTTCAGGGAGTGGTAAAAGTCAGATTGCAAAAGCAATAAAAGGATTATCAAAATTAAATGTAAGCGGGGAAATAAAATCAAATATTAAAAATATAGAAATTGGATATATTTTTCAAGATTTTTCATTATGTTTAAATCCGGTTTTAAAATTAAAAGAACAAATTATTGAAGCTGTAATATATCACAAAATACTATCAAGGAAAGAAGCTCTATTAAAAGCTGAAAATATACTTGAGAGTCTAAATTTAGATAAAAGTCTTTTAGAAAAATATCCTTTTGAACTAAGTGGTGGTCAAAAACAGAGAATAGTTATAGCAATATGTCTAATGACAGATCCTAAAATATTAATTTGTGATGAAATTACGACTGGACTTGATAATATAAATGAGTATGAAATTTTAAGTTTGGTTTCAAGCCTTAATAAATCTGTTTTATTAATCACTCATAATATATTTGCTGCAAAAAAATTTGCAAAAAGAATACTATTTCTAAATAATGGTGGGGTAATAAATGTAGATAATTTAGAAGATTTAAATAAATATAAGGAAAATGAGTATATAACTGCAATGAATAGAATTTTGGGTGATTTAAATGATTAAGTTAATAGATGTTTCTAAAGTATATGAAAGTAAGAGTGCTTTAAGTAATATAAATATTGAAATTGATGATGCTTCATTGGTAGTAGTTGTAGGAGAAAGTGGAAGCGGTAAAAGTACACTTGGAAAGATAATTTCTAGGTTAACAAATCCAACAGAAGGTATGGTTGAAGTAAATGGAAAAGTTGGAGTAATCTTTCAAGAATATAGTAGTTCAATAAATCCTATTTTTACAGTATTTGAAGTATTAAAAGAAGTGTTTGTAATAAAAAAAGAAAAAATTCAAATGGAAAAAATATATGAAGTATTGAATTTTGTCTCTTTAAATAATATTGATATAAATTCAAAAGCGAATATATTGTCTGGAGGAGAAAAACAAAGATTAGTTATTGCAAGAGCAATATTATATGATCCAGATATTTTTATTTTTGATGAAGCAATTTCTTCACTTGATGTTCATTTACAATTTCAGATTATAGAGATAGTAAGAAAATTAAATCTAGAATACCAAAAAACTATTATTTTCATTACACACAATATAGAGCTAATAAAGTATTTAAGTGAAGATGTAATTGTATTAAAAAATGGGGAGATAATTGAAAGAGGAAATGTACTAAAGTCATGTAAAAATGATTATACAAAAAAAATATTAAATATATGGAAATAGCATAAAATGTAGATTTTTTCAAGATTTTATGATATAATTTAGGAAACGTGTGAAAGGATTTTTATGATAAATAATTTTGAAAATTCTAGTATTTTTGCTAGAAGCTTATTTAAGTTTGATGAAAAAAAAGAAATGCTAGAAAAGATAGCATTAGATAATTCAATACCTATAATTACAAGAGAAGTGCTTAGATATATGATTTTTTTAGCAGAAAATATTAAAGCTAAAGATATACTTGAAGTAGGAACAGCAACAGGTTTTTCAGGTATTTTTTTAGCAGAAGTTTGCCAAAAAAATAATGGTAAGTTACTAACTATAGAAATAGATGAGGAAAGATATTTAGAAGCAAATAAAAATTTTAAAGAATTTGGATTAGATACATATATAGAAAGTATACATGATGATGCTTTAAATATTTTACCAAAATTGAATAAAAAATTTGATTTTATATTTATTGATGCTGCAAAATCTAAATATGAAGATTTCTTTAAATACTCATATGAATTAATTAATGATGGTGGAATAATATTCATAGATAACCTAATGTTTAGAGGATATGTTGCTGAAAAAGAAATTCCAAGAAGATATAAAACAATGGTTAGAAATTTAAAGGATTTTATTAATAATTTAAATGATAAATACAATTTCACATTATTGCCATTTGGGGATGGTGTAGGAATAGTTATAAAATAACGGAGGTAAAAATGAAAAAAATAATAGCAGGATTAGCATTAGCAAGTTTTTTAATTTCTTGTTCTTCTGCAGTAGAACAAGTAGATTTATACAAAGATTATAAGCCTAAATATGAATTAGGTACAGAAAAAAAAGTTGAAGAGGAAGTAACAATAACTTCAAAGACTTCAAACAAAGAAATATTAAGTAATGAAAAACTTACTACAGTAATATTTAATAGAGAAAATAGAAAGATAAATAAAAATCTTAAAGGTGTTTGGGTTGCTTCTGTAATTAATCTTGATTTTCCAAAAACTAAAACAATGGAAGAACAAAAAAGAGAAATTGATACTATGATGGATAATGTTAAGAGTTGGGGATTAAATGCAGTATTTTTCCATGTAAGACCATCTGCAGATGCATTATATAATTCTGATTTTGAACCTTGGTCAATTTACTTAACTGGAGTACAAAATCAAAATCCTGGTTATGATCCATTAGAATATGCAATTAATGCTGCACATAAAAGAGGTATTGAGTTACACGCATGGATAAACCCATATAGAGCTTCTATGACTACAGATATATCTAAATTATCAGATAAAAGTATAGTTAAAAGAAAGCCAGAATGGATATTTGAATATGAAGGAAAATTCTATATGAATCCTGGTAATCCTAAAGTAGTAAGTTATGTTTCAGGAGCAATAGAAGAAATAGTTGAAAAATATGATATTGATGGATTACATTTAGATGATTATTTCTATCCATATCCTTCATCTACAGCTAAAATGGGAGATAATGTAGATCAAAAAGAATTTGATATGTATGGAGCAGGTTACAGTAATAGAGAAGACTGGAGACGTGATAATGTAAATAATATGATTAAAAACTTATCAGTTTCTGTTCATAAAATTAAGCCCAATTTATCATTTGGAGTTAGTCCATTTGGTATTTGGAGAAACATTGAAAATGATGCAAGAGGATCTAAAACTAGAGGATTACAAAGTTATGATTCATTATATGCAGATAGTTTAAAATGGATGCAAGAAGGATGGATAGACTACGTTGCACCACAAATATATTGGAATATAGGGTTTGAAAAAGCTGACTATGAGGAATTAGTAAAATGGTGGGCTGAAAAATCTAGTGAAACTAATACACCATTATATGTTGGACATGGAGTATATAAATACTTAGAAGGAAATCCATGGAAAGATCCTAAAGAACTTGAAAAACAATTAAAATTAAATGAGAAATATGAAGCAGTAGATGGATCTATATTCTTTAGATATGGAACATTACTAGAAAATCCTTCAGATATTTTAAAACAAATAGAGGATAATTTAAAATAAGGAAGTAGAAATGGAATTTAAATTACATTCAGATTACAAACCTACTGGAGATCAACCAGAAGCAATTAAAAGTATAGTAAATAATATTAAAAATGGAATAAGTGATCAAATTTTATTAGGTGTTACAGGAAGTGGAAAGACTTTTACTATTGCAAATATAATAAAAGAACTAAATAGACCGGCGTTAATTATGGCTCCTAATAAAATACTTGCAGCACAGTTATATAATGAATATAAACAATTCTTTCCTGAAAATGCTGTAGAATATTTCGTTTCATATTATGATTATTATCAACCAGAAGCATATATACAGTCAACAGACACATATATAGAAAAAGATTCTGCAATAAATGAAGAGATAGATAAGTTAACCCATGCGGCAACGGCTGCATTATTAAATAGAAAAGATGTAATAGTTATTGCATCCGTTTCTGCTATATATGGGTTAGGTTCTCCAAATTCATATTCTGATAGAAGTATATATATTGATGTAGATTTAAATGGTATAGGTAGAAAAGATTTAATAAAAGCATTACTATCATTAAGATATGAAAGAAATGATACTGTACTTGAAAGGGCTAAATTTAGAGTAAAAGGTGATGTAATTGATGTATATCCTATTTATCAAGATACAGTATATAGATTTGAATTCTTTGATGAAGAGTTAGAAAAGATTTCAGAATTACATACTTTAACGTATAAAAAAATAAGAGATATAAAAAGGATTAATTTGATGCCAGCAACACATTACTTATCAGAAGTTGATACTAATACTTTAGTTGAAAACATAAGGGAAGAAATGAAAGAAAGAGTAGCCTATTTTGAAGATAGATTACAGTTAGTTGAAGCACAAAGAATTAAGCAAAGAACAGAATATGATCTAGAAATGATAAAAGAAATTGGATACTGTAAAGGTATGGAAAATTATTCTAGATATCTAACAGGTAAAAAAGCAGGAGAAGCCCCATATACTTTACTTGATTATTTTCCAGAACCACCGGTTGTATTTTTAGATGAATCACATATTATGGTGCCACAAATAGGTGGAATGTCAAATGGGGACAGAAGTAGAAAAGAAATGCTGGTAAACCATGGATTTAGATTACCAAGTGCACTAGATAATAGACCATTAAGACATGAAGAATTCTTTAATAAAGTTGAACAAGTTGTATATGTTTCTGCAACACCTAGTGATTATGAGATTAATGAATCAAATGGTGAAATAGTAGAATTACTTGTAAGACCAACAGGTATAATAGAACCAACTATTGAAATAAGACCAACTAAAAATCAGGTTGATAATTTAATGGATGATATTAAAGAGAGAGTAGCTAATGGAGAAAGAATTTTAGTTACAACACTAACAAAAAAAATGGCTGAAGAATTAACAGAATATTATTTAGATTATGGAATAAAGGTTAAATATATGCATTCGGAAATTTCAACTATAGATAGGGTTGAAATTGTAAAAGGATTAAGAACAGGAGAATTTGATGTTTTAGTTGGAATCAATCTTTTAAGAGAGGGATTAGACTTACCAGAAGTATCTTTAGTTGCAATATTAGAAGCAGATAAAGAAGGATTCTTAAGATCTAGACGTTCTTTAATTCAAACTATGGGAAGAGCTGCAAGAAATGTTAATGGTCATGTAATACTTTATGCAGATAAAATTACTAAATCAATGAAAGAAGCTATTGATGAAGTTGATAGAAGACGTGAAGTGCAAGAAAGATACAACCAAGAAAATAATATTGTACCTAAGAATGTTAAAGCTCACTTAACTGAATCATTACTTGAATATACTGATGAGGATGATAATCAAAAAGAAAGTAAAGTTACATTTAAGACTGTTAAAGAATTAGAGAAAGAAATTAAAAAAGTTGAAGCTGAAATGAAAAAATTTGCTGAAAATTATCAATATGAAGAAGCAATTGAAAGAAGAAATAAATTGAATCAACTTAAAAAAGTATTGATGGAGGTAATGTAATATGAAGTATATACAATATCCTAAATGTACAACTTGCCAAAAAGCACTAAAACATTTAGAAGAAAAAGGATGTAAATTAGAAAAAAGACATATAGTTGATGAAAAGTTATCTAAAGAAGAGCTAAAAGAAATATATGAAAAATCAGGATTAGATATAAAAAAAATGTTTAATACTAGTGGGATTTTATATAAAGAAATGAACTTGAAAGAAAAATTAGATACTATGACATTAGATGAAAAATTAGAAGTTTTATCTACTAATGGAATGTTAGTTAAAAGACCTATTTTAATAGATGGAGATAAAGTTATTATAGGATATAAAAAAGAAAACTACGATAATATCTAGGAGTGAGTATGAGTAAATGTTTAACTGTTACTGAAGTAGGAACTTTAGTTGAAAAATTGATAAAAGGTAGTGATATTAAGAATTTATATATTGAAGGTGAAGTATCTAATATTACTTATCAAAAATCAGGACATCTTTATTTTACGTTGAAAGATTCAGCAGCGCAGATAAAATGTGCAGTTTTTGGATATTTATATAAAAACAATATACCAAGAGATTTAAAAGAGGGTGAGAAAGTAAAAGTTTTTGCAAGTATTTCTTATTATAAACCTTCAGGAACTATTAATTTTAATGTTGAGACTTTAGAAAAAATGGATAGTATTGGTTTGCTTTATCAAAAACTAGAGGAATTAAAAAAAGAATATCTTGAAAAAGGGTATTTTGATGAAGATAAGAAAAAGAAAATACCAATAACAGTTAAAAGATTGGGAGTAGTTACTGCTGAAACAGGAGCAGCAATTAAGGATATAATAAATACAACACATAATAGGGATAAATATGTAGATATTTTTCTTTATCCTGTAAAGGTACAAGGTGAAGGTGCAAAAGAGGAAATAGTAGAAGCAATTAAGTATTTTAATGCAAATCAAGATAAATATAATTTAGATGCATTAATAGTTGGACGTGGTGGAGGAAGTATAGAGGATTTATGGGCCTTTAATGAAAGAGAAGTTATTGAAGCAATATATGAATCAAATATATTTGTAGTTTCTGCAGTAGGTCATGAGACAGATACATTATTATCTGATTTTGTTGCTGATTTAAGAGCTTCTACACCAACACAAGCAGCTGAAAAAATAATAAGAAACTATAATGAAGTAATGAATAATTTACAAACATTTGAATACAAAGTAACGAGATGTTTAGAGAATAAATATAATTCTTTAAAAAAAGAGATGGAAACTTTAAAAAATTCGTATATAATAAGAAACTTTGAAGATAATTTTACGGATAGAAGACTATTGTTGTCAGATTTAGAAGAAAAGATAGATAGAAATATTAAAATAAAATTTGATAGAGCAAATCATAATATGGAGGTTATTAAATCTAAAATTAATTTAAATAATTTACTATCAAAGTTAGAAAATTTAAGTATGATTTTAGAATCAAATAGTGAAAAGATTGTAAAAATAATTGAAAATAAAATAGAAAAGAAAAAATTTGAATTAGAAAACTTAAAATTAAATGTAGCAAAACATTCTAATGAAGATATTTTGAAAAAAGGATATACAATTACGACATATAAAGGTAAGGTTGTAAAAAGAAGTATTGAAGTTAGTAGTGGAAGTACAATTAAGACAAGATTTTCTGATGGATATATAGAAAGTAAAGTTAAATAGGAGGCATTATGAAAAGAACAGATTTTTTATCTTGGGATGAATATTTTATGGGAATAGCATTTTTATCAGCAAATAGAAGTAAAGATCCAGTAACACAGGTTGGTGCATGTATTGTTAAAGATAGTAAAATTGTGGGAATAGGGTATAATGGATTTCCTATGGGATCTAGTGATGATGAAGTACCTTGGGGGAAAGAAGGAGACTTTTTAAATACTAAATATGCATATGTTGTACATGCAGAATTAAATGCAATTTTAAATAGTAATAGAGATTTAAAAGGATCAACAATATATGTAACACATTTCCCTTGTAATGAGTGTGCTAAAAGTATTATTCAAACAGGTATATCAAAAGTTGTATTTTTTTCTGATAAACACAAAGATAAAGATAGTTCTATAGCATCAAGAAGAATGTTAAATAATGCAGGTATAGAAATAGTTAAATTAGAATTAGGAATAGAAGAATTAGTTATTAAATTTAAAGATTAAGAGGATAGAAGATGTATTTAAAGGCGTTAGAATTAAATGGATTTAAGTCTTTTTCTACTAAGACTGTTATAGATTTTACACAAGGGATTACATCTATAGTTGGTCCAAATGGAAGTGGAAAGAGTAATATATTAGATGCAATATTATGGGTATTAGGTGAACAAAGCTATAAAAATATACGGGCTGCGATGAGTAGTGATGTAATTTTTTCTGGTGGAAAAAATAAAAAACATGCTAATAGTGCTGAAGTTAGTCTATTGATAGATAATACAGATAGATACTTAGATTATGAGGCTGACGAAGTTAAAATTACTAGAAGAATATATAGAAATGGTGATGGGGAATATTTAATTAATAACAGAAAATCTAGATTAAAAGATATCCATAATTTATTTATGGATACTGGAATAGGTAAACAAGCTTATTCAATTATTGGTCAAGGTAGAGTTGAAAGAATTATCGGTTCTAATCCAAAAGAAATTAGAGAAATTTTAGAAGAAGCAGCTGGAACAAAAAGAGCAAAAGTAGAGAAAGAAGAAGCTTTAAAAAAATTATCTAATGTACAAGTTGAATTAGATAAAATAATTTACGTTGAAAAAGAATTAGAGCAAAGAGTTAAAAGATTAAAAGAAGAATCAGAAAAAGCAGGGTTATATAATAGTATAGTTCATCAAATTAATGTTAATAAATACATGCTTTATGAATATAATATAAATAATATTTCTAATGAACAAACCAAATTAAACAATGAGAAAGAAACTAATAATAAAAAAATTGAAGAGATACAATCTAAACTTGAATTAGAAAAAAATAGTTTAATAGAAACAGGTGAAAAGAAAAATAATTTAATACAGTCTATAGAAGAAGAAAAAAATAAATTGAATAATATTTTTAGAGAATTAGAAGAAATAAAAGAAAGTTTAAGTATTTCTATAAGAGAAAAGTCAAATTATGAAGTAAAATTATCTGAAAAATTAGCTATTAAAGATAAATTGTTACAAGAAGAAAAAGGATATAGTGAGAAATTATTTAATGAAAATAAAGAAATTAATGATTTAACCAAAGAATATAAAAAGAAAAACGAAATAATAGATAACTTAAAAGAAAAGATTGATTATTTAACAAAATTACGTAATGAAATCGAAGAAAAATTATCAGTACATGAAAAAGCTATAAATGAAATAGAAATGAAGAGATATAGATTAAGAGGAGATAATGAAGATTTAGAAAGAAAAAATAAATTAACAGAAAATAATATCGCTAAACTTGAAGAAGAAAAAAAAGCATTAACTTTAAATCTTGAAAAAATAAAATTAGAATTTGATGCATTAAAGAACAAACAAATATCACAAGAAGAATCTAATAAAAATATTATTGATAAACAAAAGGAATATACTGAAAAAATATCAAGATTAGAAAGAGAAAGAAAAGTATTAATAACCGAGAGGCAAAGATTAATTTTTGAAAAAGAATCAAAAATTTCAAAATTAACATCTATACAAAAAACTCTTGATGATAATGTATTCTTAACAGCATCAAGTAAATATATTTTAGATACATTTAAAAATGATAAAAATATTGTTGGAAGTGTTTCTAATTTATTAGAAATTCCTGAAAAATACTTAACGGCAATTTCTACTTTGATTGGATTTAGTTTAAATGATATTGTAATTAAAAATGCCAGTGGAAGTAAAAAATATATAGAAGAATTAAAGAATAAAAAGATTGGAACAATATCTTTTTTACCATTAGATACAATTAAAGTTTCAACAAAGTTATCTAGATTACCAGAAGGTAAAGGTGTAATAGATTTTGCAAGAAATATTGTTAAAATAAAAGAAAATGAAAATATTAAAGTTGTAGATCACTTATTATCTAATGCTATAGTAGTTGAAGATTTAGATATAGCAAATTCATTAATAATAAATGGATATAGTGATAGAATAATAACTTTAGATGGAGACCTAGTTTCTGCTAGAGGTAGAATATCTGGTGGATATAAGAAAAATAAGGTAGATTTAACACTTAGTAAAAAAGAAGAGTTAAACACTATAAAAAAAGAAATTGAAATTTTAGAAAATAAAAATAAAGACTTTGAAAATAAATTTGCTGAAATAACTAAAAAAATTGAGAGTGTAGATGAAAAATTAAATCTTGAAAATGAAAAAGTAAGTAAATTTAAATTAGAGTATAATGATATAAAATATTTACTTGATTTAAAAAATAATGAAGTATCTAGTTTAGAAAGAAAAATAGATACAATTAACTATGAAATAAAAGATAGTAAATTAATGATAGTAGAAAATACGAATAAGATAGATAATAATCTACAAGAAATAGATAAATCTATGAATGTTATAGAAGAAATATATAGTGAGAGAGAAGAGTTAGAATTTAAATTAGGTGAAATAGAAGATTTAGATAAACATCAGACTAAGTTACATCATTTACTTGTTGATTTTGCTGTTTTAAATGAAAAATTAACTAATAAGAAAAATTCTAAAGATGAACTTGAATTAGTGTATAATAAAGTAAGAAAAGATTTAGAAGAAATAGATATATTTGAACATAATAAAGATGAGTTATTTGGTAAGTATAATGATGAAATTGAAGAAAAAAATTCTAAAATAGAGGAATTAACAAATAATAAAAATAACTTAAGTGAATGTATATCT
This sequence comes from Streptobacillus canis, assembly GCF_009733925.1. Taxonomy (NCBI): domain Bacteria; kingdom Fusobacteriati; phylum Fusobacteriota; class Fusobacteriia; order Fusobacteriales; family Leptotrichiaceae; genus Streptobacillus; species Streptobacillus canis. Next base: position 20,777 of record NZ_WOEI01000024.1, read on the forward strand.
GATGATGAAGTTCAACTAAAAGAATTAGAGAAAAAAGAAACAAATCATTTTACTAGTATTAGTGAATTAGAAAAAGAAACTATTAAAATGATAAATATAGTAGAAAAATTATCAGAAAGTATAGGTAGAAATTCTAAAGAACTTGAAAGTCTAAATGAAAAAATGGAAGAATTACATGAAAGTAAAGAGAGTATAGTAAATGACTTTAACTATAACCCTCTAGAAGAGGAAAATGTAAGTACTGTTAAGAGTAATATTACAAGATTAGAAAATAAAAAGAATAATATAGGTACTGTAAATCTTTCATCTATAGAAGAATATAATTTTGAAAATGAGAGATATATAGAATTAGTTTCTCAAAAACAAGATTTAGAAAATAGTTCTAACTCTATAAGAGACTTGATATCAAATATAGAAAATGATATGGTAAATAAATTTACATTTGCATTAAATGAAATAAAAAATAATTTTAAATATATGTGTTCAGAAATATTTTATGGTGCAAAGGGAGATATTAAATTAACTAATCCAGAAAATATTTTAACTACTGGATTAGAATTAAGTGTAAAATATAAGAATAAACCAGAGCAAACATTAATGTTATTATCTGGTGGTGAAAAATCAATGTTAGCTGTTTCATTTATTATGGCAATATTTATGTTTAAGCCTTCACCATTTACATTCTTTGATGAAATAGAGGCTGCACTTGATGAAGCAAATACTAAAAAAATAGTGGAACTTTTAAGAAGATTTATTGATAAATCACAATTTATATTAATTACACATAATAAAGAAACAATGAAAGGTTCAGATAGGTTATATGGAGTAACTATGAACAAAGAGATAGGGGAATCAAAAATTGTTTCTGTAGATATATAGGAGGAAAAATGAAAAAGTATTTAGTATTATTATTAATACTTGGAATGTATAATATAAATTATACAAAAGAAGAAGGGGTAGAAGTAAAAGAAGAAAAAACAACAACAGTAGTTGAAGTAAAAAAAGAAGAACAAAAATCTGAAGAAAATAAACAAGAAGAAAAAAAAGAAGAAGTAAAAGTTGAAGAGAAAAAAAATGAGGTAATAAAAGAAGTTGAAACTGATGAAAAACCTCAAAAAAAAGAGGAAAAATCACAATTTAACTATATACAAAAATTTGATAATTTAGAAGAAAATGTAACTCTAAACTTAAAATTTGATAAATATTTTGATAAAAATTTAAATAGATTTGCATATACTAAAATAACAACTAATATCAGAAATTTACCTTCAACAAAAGGTACAAAAGTAATGGGTAGTATAAAACCAGGGACTAGATTACCGTTGCTAGGAATAATAAAAGGAAATGATGGTAAAGAATGGTTAGAAGTAATATATAAAGAAAAGAAACACTATCTTTATGCTGGAAATGCTAAAGTAAGAGGATTTAACTGGCAAAAAGCTATAGAAAAAGCTAATAAAATTAATGCATTTATTGTATCTGCAAATAAAGCTAAAAAAGATATTTATTTTCTAGATAGCTATGTTTCTTTAAATACTGAAACAGATGGTAAAAAAGATAAATTTGGTAATGCAGCAAATCAAAGTATAAAAGCTTATTTCAATAATAATAAAGAATACATTAATTTACCGGACAGATCTCTTGTAACTTTAGAAAAACAAGATGATAAATATGTTTATATAAAGACATTATCATATGGTGATGAGATTTATGCAGTACCAAAAGGGCATATAAGAAGATTTAAAAAAGCTAATGTTAATAAACTTGTAGATAAATTTATATACATTGATAGAGATAGTCAAACTCAAGTTACAATAGAAAGAAACAAGAATACAAATGTATATAATGTAAATGCAGTTGGATATATAACTACAGGTATAACAAAAGGTGTTGGATTTGTTACACCATATGGTGACTTTTTAGTTGCATATACAAAACCTGTTATGGCATATGCATCTGATTATGAAAAAGAACCAATTTTAAATTCAAAAGGAGAAAAAATAGGTGAAAAACCAATAGTTATTGGAGATGCAAGATATGCAATTAGATTCTCTGGTGGAGGATATCTGCATGGAATTCCATCAACTTTTGAACCAAAAGAAAATAGAGATGCTAGAAAGAGAGTTACAGCATCTAAATTAGGAACTATTCCTTTATCACATAAATGTGTAAGAAATGAAGATGATGTAATTGAACACTTATACAGATGGGTTAATGGAAAAAATAAAATTCAAAAAAATGGGTTTACATATCCAGAAGAAAATGTTATAGTAATTGTTGACTAAAAAATTAAATATAGATGTTCATAGGTGGCAGCGTTGAACGAGAAAAATTTAGGAGGAAAAATGTTAGGATTTTTAGGAAAAAACGAAGTTATCTGGCTTCTATATGTTTTAATCAATTATTCAGTTATTTTATTTGCTTACAGAAGATGGGGAAAAGTAGGACTAATGATTTTTGCACCTATCTCTATTATACTTGCAAATATACAAGTAAATAAATTAGTTTATTTATTTGGGATAGAAACTACTTTAGGTAATATTGCCTATAGTTCTATATTTTTAATTTCAGATATATTATCAGAAAATTATGGTAAGAAGGCAGCCTCTAAAGTTGTTGGAATTGGATTTTTAACTATGATTTTTACTACGGTTGTTATGAATATAGCGTTAGTATTAACTCCATCAAGTAGTGATACTAATCAAGTACATTTAGCAGCTATATTTACACCATTTATTAGATTGATGATAGCATCATTACTTGCATATGTTGTATCATCTAATATAGATATATATCTATATCAAGTTATAAAGAAAATATTCCCGGATTTCACTAATATTTGGATTAGAAATAATTTAAGTACTTTATTAAGCCAAGTATTAGATAATCTAATATTTAACTTTGTAGCATTTTATGGGGTATTCCCTGTATCGTTAATATTAACAATAACATTCTCAACATATTTCTTGAAAATAATTACTTCAGCATTAGATACACCGTTTGTATATATTGCAACTTATTGGAAGAATAAAGGAGTAATTGAAGAAATATAATATTATAGGAGATAGGAAGATGTTTAAAAAATATAAATCATATTTCCTGCCGGTAATTTTAATAATTATATCAGCATTTATACAATCATATACAATAGAAGTATTTATTATTCCATCTAAATTATTAACAGGTGGATTTACAGGATTATCTATTTTAATTAATATGATTTTATCAAATTTTGGTATTACTTTATCAGTAGGTGCATTACTAATTATATTAAATTTCCCTGTTGCATTATTATGTGCAAGAGAGATTAGTAAAAAATTCGTGTTTTTATCATTATTACATATAGTGATGACATCAATTTTTTTAAAAAATTTCAAGTATGATCCATTGTTTACAAATATATTTTTAAATCTTACTATTGGTGCGGTAGTCCATGGATTACAAATGGTACTTGCACTGAAAGTTGGAGGATCTACAGGGGGAACAGATTTTATAGCTTTATATATATCAAATAAGATAAATAAATCAATTTGGATATATATATTTATGTTTAATATGTCAGTAATATTAATATTTGGATATATGTTTACATGGGACGGAGCAGGCTACTCAATTGTATTTCAATTTATTACAACTAAAGTAATAGATACTTTCTATAATAGATATAGACGTATGACATTACAAATAATTACTAAAAAAGGTGATGAAGTCTCAGAAATGTATATCAGTAAATATAGACATGGAATGACGAAAATGGTAGGTGAAGGAGCTTATTTAAAAGAACCAATGTATATTTGTTATACAGTTGTATCTGTTTATGAAGTTAATGATATTGTAAAAGCGATTTTAGAAGTAGATAAAAAGGCAATAATAAATACATTTAAAACCGATGCATTCTACGGAAAATTTTATATACCGCCAATTTAAAAAAAGACTTGAAAAATATTTTCAAATATGTTATTATCTATAAGTAAATTAAGCGAATATTCCGCTGTTTTCAAAGACGCATATACAATATATGAAGAGAAAATACGAATGTTTTAGAAGGAAGGATGTGAATTTCTTGAAAGAGAAATTAATTGAATTAGTAGAAAGAGAATACTTAAAAGTAGATTTACCAGAATTCAAAGCTGGGGATACAGTAGCAGTACACTATACAGTAAAAGAAGGAAATAAAACTAGAATACAGGTTTTTGAAGGTGTAGTAATTAGAATTTCTGGAGGAAGTGTTCAAAAAAGCTTTACAGTAAGAAAAGTATCTTCAGGAGTTGGAGTAGAAAGAATTATACCAATTAACTCTCCATTAATCGATAAAATCGAAGTTAAGAAGATAGGTAAAGTAAGAAGAGCTAAATTATACTACTTAAGAGGATTAAGCGGTAAAGCAGCAAGAATTAAAGAAATTAGAAAATAAGTATATAAACCTAGCATTTGCTAGGTTTTTTCTTTAATATAAATAGAATGTTTATAAAATTTTCTTAATTAAAAGGGGATGTTGAAAAGTCCTAATTAATGAAAAGAGATAAAAAATATATGAAAATTCATATAAATTTTATCTCTTTTTTTTATTCTATAGGAAATTAGTGTCTGTGTTAATATAAGAATGTAAGATTATGACTAAATAAGAATGTAGGATATTAGTAAAATTTAAAAGGAAGGAGATAGAAATTCAAACATGATTAAATAACTTAATATTAGATATTAAGTA